>JAGQRJ010000822.1 GCA_020425635.1 Planctomycetota bacterium
CTCCGACACCGAGGCCGACTCCGACGCCGACTCCGACTCCCACTCCGACGCCGAGACCGACTCCGACTCCGACTCCGACACCGAGGCCGACACCGACGCCGACTCCGACTCCCACTCTGACGCCGACACCGACTCCGACACCGAGGCCGAGACCGAGGCCGAGACCGACACCGACTCCGACACCGAGGCCGAGACCGAGGCCGAGACCGAGGCCGAGACCGACACCGACGCCGGCACCGACGCCGACTCTGGCACCGACGCCGGCACCGACGCCGACTCCGGCACGCAGACGGCGAGCGTGGTCGGAACCGTCGCTCAGCTGGGGCGGCCGGGGCGGGTCAAGCGCGCGGGGACGTGGACGGCCCTCGAGGCGGGCGCCTCGATCCGAGACGGCGACGAGCTCGAGCTGCGACGCGGGGCGGGCACGCTGGCCCTCGTCGGCGGGGGGCGCGCGTGGCTCGCGGCGGGGAGCCGCCTGCGCTGCGGCGCGACCTGGGCGCTGGAGCGCGGCGGGTGCGTGCTCGACGGGGGCGCGCTGCCGTCGCTCGAGGCCGGAGGCGCGCGGGTGCGCTTGCCCGAGGGCGGAGAGGCGCACGTGAAGGTCGAGCGCGGGGGCAAGGTCACGGTCGACGCCTACGCGGGGCAGGTCTACGTCCTGGGGAGCGAGGGCGAGGTCGGGCTGACGCCCGGGCACGGCCTCGAGGTGCGGCGAGGTCGCTGCGGCGACCCCCGCGCGCGGCGAATCTCGCCCGAGCTCGGGCGCGCGCTCGCCCCCGCGGGGACGCCGAGCTGGATCGAGGCCGGCGGCCCCGAGGCGGGGGCGCGCTACGCGGTGCTCCTGGGCGACCCCGAGGCGCGGGGGCTGGCGGCCGTGGCCAAGCCGGGCGCGCCGCCGGAGCGCGTGCTGAGCCTCGGCTCGGGCCAGGCGGCGGGGCTCTGCGCGGCGCCCGAGGGCGGACGGCTCTACCTGCGGGTGGTGCTCGAGACCCAGCAGGTGATCACGGTCCAGCTCTCGAGCCCCGACCGCAGCCGCACCTGGCAGCTCACGCTCGACGGCCGCTGGGGCGCGACCCACGTCGACGTCGCCCTCGCAGACCTGCGCCCCACCGACGGCGGCGCGCCGATCGCGCCCGGCCAGGCCCTCGACCTGCTCTCGCTCCAAGCCGGCGGCCCCGGAGACGAGGTGCCGCTGACCCTGGAGTTCGCCCAGATCTACGCCCCCAAGTAAGCACACGTTTCGCCCAAGGAAGCGGAGCGTCCGCGGCGGGCGGCGCCCGGCGGGCGAAGCTGCGGGCGGAGCCTCGAAGGCAGCGGAGCCTCGAAGGCGGGCGGAGCCTTCGCAGCGCAAGCTGCGAAGGGGCTCGAAGAGCCCCAGCGCCTGCGGCTCCCTTGGGGTGAGCCCTCGCAGTTCATCTGCGAGGGCGAGGGGGCTCGGGACGAGCCCCCTAAAAACAGGGCGAGGGGGCTCGTCCCGAGCCCCCTAAGAACAGCGCACGGCGAGTTCGCAGAACTCGCCGTGTTACTTCGACCCCCGCCGCGGGTGAACACGGTGAGCGCGCACGACGCGGCGCGCCTTCCTCCCTTCCACAAGGAGTCACCGTGCCCCGCTTCCTGTCTACGCTCGTCCTCTTCGCGCTCGCCGCCGGCGGGCCGCTCTTCGCCCAGCAGGGGCAGACCCTGCAGCGCGCCTACGCCGGCCGCAGCTGCCGGGTCTACGTCCCCAGCACCTACCGCCCCGGCGACGCGCGCCCGCTGGTGGTGCTGCTGCACGGCTGCACCCAGGACCCCGCCGACTTCGCGCGCGGCACCGCCTTCGACGCGATCGCCGAGCGCGAGCGGCTGCTCGTGCTCTACCCCGAGCAGACCTCGAGCGCGAACTCGAACCAGTGCTGGAACTGGTTCGAGGCCGCGCACCAGGCGCGCGGCAGCGGCGAGCCGGCATCGATCGTG
Organism: Planctomycetota bacterium; assembly: GCA_020425635.1. Taxonomy (GTDB): domain Bacteria; phylum Planctomycetota; class J058; order J058; family J058; genus JAGQRJ01. The sequence continues at coordinate 1,951 of JAGQRJ010000822.1, forward strand.
GCCTGCGTCGAGGGCTTCGCGGCCGAGTTCAGCGTCGACCGCGAGCGGGTCTACGCCGCGGGGCTCTCGGCCGGCGCGGCCATGAGCTCGATCCTCGGCGCGACCTACCCCGACGTGTTCGCCGCGATCGGCGTGCACTCGGGCCTGGAATACGCAGCGGCGAGCGACGTGGGCAGCGCGTTCAGCGCCATGTTCACCGGCGGCCCCCCCCCGGATCAGGCGGCGGCCAAGGCCTTGCGCGTCATGGGCGCCCGGCGCCGGGCGCTGCCCGTGTTCGTCGCCCACGGCACGAGCGACTACACCGTGCGCCCGGTCAACGGCGAGCAGACGATCGCGCAGTGGGCGCAGGTCGCCGACCTCGTCGACGACGGCGTCGACGACGACTCGGTCAGCGCGCGCCCGAGCAGCACCCAGCAAGGCACCTCGCCCGGCGGGCTGCGCTACACCGTGTTCGACCACCTCGGCCCCAACGGCCTCGTGCTCCTGCGCCGACTCCTGGTCGAGGGCCTGGCCCACGCCTGGTCGGGAGGCGACGCCAGCGGCAGCTACACCGACCCCGCGGGCCCCTCGGCGAGCGAGGCGCTGTGGGCCTTCTTCGCGCTGCACCGCCGCAGCGCCAGCGCGCCGCCGACCCCGACCCCGGCGCCGACCCCGGGCGGCGACACCGTGGCCCCGACGACCGCCGCGGCCCCGCCCGCGGGCGACTTCAACGCCCCGGTCGACGTCGAGCTCGTCCCCGACGAGCAGGCCACGACCTACTACTCCCTCGACGGCCAGGACCCGACGACCGCGTCGGCGGTCTACAGCGGCCCCCTGCGCCTGACCCAGTCGACCTCGCTGCGCTTCTTCAGCGTCGACGCGGCGGGCAATCAGGAGCCGGTGCGGCGCGCCGACTACCGGATCGGAGGGGTCGCGGCGCCGTGCGGGTGCGCCGTCCACGTCACCCGCCTGAAGGCCGTGGCCGTCGCGGCGAAGGCGCGCTACCGGGCCTTCGAGGGCTACCCCCAGGGGGCGCTGCGCGTCGGCGACGAGGGCATGTTCCAGGACGACCTCTACCGCGGGCTGCTCGCCTTCGACGCCAGCGCGCTCCCGCCCGGGACCCTGGCGCGCGGCGCGACCCTGCGCGTGCGCCGCGCGGCCGCGCGCGGCGCCGTGGCGAGCCTGCACGTCGACCTCCAGCGCGGCTACTTCGGCGGCGGCGCAGAGCTCGCCCCCGAGGACTTCCTCGCCCCGGCGTCCGACTACGACCTGATCACGGCGCCGGCCCCCTCGGCAGACGGCGAGTGGCTCGAGGTCGACCTGCCCCAGGCCGCCCTCGACGCCTTCAACGCCGGTGGCCGCGTGGAGCTCCGCCTGCGCGCGGAGAAGGCGCGCCCCCAGTTCGAGCCGAGCTGGGTCGAGCTCGACGCCGCGGGCGCCGACGCGCCCGAGGTCGTGCTCCGGCATTGAGCCTAGCGCTGCGACGCCGCGAGCGCCTCCAGCCAGGTCCTCCAGGCCACGCGGTCGGCGCCGAACTCGCGCGGGTTCACGCTCGGCCGCGGGCCCTCGGCCTCGGGGCTACTCGCCGCCGAGGGCCTTCGCCTTGCTGCGCGCGAGCTCGGCCGCGTCCGCGTCGCCCGCGGCCTCGAGGTCGTCGGCGGCTTTGCTGAACATGCCCGCCGCCTGGCGGGCCAGGAAGCCCAGGCGCTCGGCGATCACCTTGGCGCGCTCGTCGGAGGGCGGCTCGAGCCCGACCGCGGCGCGCAAGCCACGGGCCTGCTCGTAGAGCTCGGCGGCGCGCGCGCAGGACTCCGCGATCGCGAGCTGGGTGCGCGCGTCCCGGAGCGGGTCGTCGTAGAGCATGTGCCCGCCGAAGGTCCAGTCGTAGGCCGCGTCGCCCTCGGCCTCGAAGCGCGCGGCCAGGTGCGCGCACTCCTCTCGCCAGGGTCCGAGCGGCGCGCGCACGGGGAGCGAGGCCTTGATCGCGTCGGCGAGGCCGCCCAGCAGGTAGACCCCGAGCTCGGGCTCCCCGAGCACGACGAGCCGCTCGCCGAGCAAGAACACCTGCAGCTTGCGCACCTCGGGCAGCGGCGAGGCGATCAGGGCCCGCACGCGGGGGAACGCGGCCTGGGCGTCCTCCGCCGAGGCGAAGTCGGTGCGCCGCGCGTAGAGCCCCTCGGCCACCTGCTCCGCGGGGGCGCTGCCTTGCTCCCGCGGCGCAGAGCCGCCTGCGCCCTCGGCCTCGAACAGGGTCGCGACCTTCACGAGCAGCGCGCGGTCTTCGGGGGTCCCGCCCTTGATCGAGATCCCCTGGTTCCCGGCGAGGGTCACCGTGCACTTCATGCGCCGCACGTGCGCGAAGCCCTGGACCGAGACGTACCACGGGAGCAGGTCGAGCCGCTCGGTCTGCAGCAGCACCTCCCCGTCGCCGGCCGGCGCGTCGTCTTGCGCCTGGACGGCGCCCACGGCAAACAGGAGCGCCAGCGCGCAGAGTCGGTGCATGGGTTCGACCTCCGCAGGGATTCTACGGGCGCAGCCGCGCCGCGGGCGCTCGCCGCCCACGGCCCGCCGTTACAGGACTTTTACGCCACCCGCGCGCCGGCGCGGGCTACCGTGGGCCCTCCTGGAGGAAGGCCCATGCGCTCGTTCGCCACCGCCCTGACCCTGCTCGCCTGCGCCGGCCTGGCCCGCGCCCAGAGCGAGGCCCCGCAGACCTACGACTGGGTCTTGCACTACTACATGGCCTACGACAACAACCTCGAGCGCTGCGGGCCGCCGATCGTGGACATGCTCGCCAAGGGGATCACCTCCGAGAAGCTCGCGATCGTGGTCAGCGCCGACTACGCCGACACGAAGGGCATGCGCCGCTACCTGCTGACCAAGGGCGAGCGCAAGGTGCTCGAGCTCGAGGAGGAGGGCAGCGCCGAGGAGGAGACCCTCGCCGCCGAGCTCGACTGGGTGCGCCAGAGCTACCCCGCCAAGAAGTACGCGGTCGTGTTCCTCAACCACGGCGGCGGCCTGGGGCAAATGTCCCTCGACGAGCGCCCGGGCAAGCAAGGCGGTCAGACCTGGCTCTACCCGCCCGAGGTGGCCCGCGTGGTCACCGCCTGGCGCGAGCAGGTCAAGGCGGCCGAGGGCGAGGTCGAGCTCGTGTTCTACCAGCAGTGCGGCAAGGGCTCGCTGGAGAACTACCACTGCATGCGGACCGCGGCCCGCTACGTCATGGGCAGCCAGACCGTGGTCGGCGCGCCCAACTACTACTACAGCGCGGCGATCGAGCACCTCTGCGAGCACCCCGAGGCCGACGGCCTGGAGCTGGCCAAGCAGATCACCCAGCACGAGACCGCGAACATGTTCACGACCTACACGACCCTCGACAGCGCGCAGCTCGACGAGCTGCCCGCGCAGCTCGACGCGGTGCTCGCGCCCCTGCTCGCGCTCGAGGCGCTGAAGCTCCCGCGCCTGGGCAGCAAGGAGCTGCCGCCGTGCTTCGACTTCGGCAAGCGCGAGCTGTTCTTCGACGGCATGGCGCTGTTTCGCGCGCTCTACGCCGCCAACGAGCTCGACCCGGCGCCGCTCGCGGCCCTCGAGGACTACCACCGCCGCCTGATCCCGAGCCACCGGGTCTCGCCCCAGCAGCAGACCCGCGCGGGCACCTGGTGCGGCTACTCGGTGTTCTTCCCCCTGCACCCGCGCGTGCTCGAGCAGTACGAGGACTACCCGATCTACGCCGACACGCAGCTCGACGAGTTCTTCGCCGAGGTATTCCGCCAGGCCGCCGCGCGCCGCGCCGCCCGCGAGACCGAAGAGGGCAAGGGCGCTCCGCGCTAGCGCCTCCGCGCGCGCGCGGGCTACGCTGCGGCATGAGCAAGACCAACGCGGCGCGGCTGCTCGACCGGGCGGGGGTCGTCTACGAGCTGCGCGACTACGACCCTGGCGAGGCCCACCTCAAGGCCGCCGAGGTCGCCGAGCGGATCGGGCTCCCCCCCGAGCAGGTGTTCAAGACCCTCGTCGTCGAGGGCGACCGTCACGGCGTGTGCTTCGCCGTCGTCCCCGGCGACGCGAGCCTCGACCTCAAGGCCCTCGCCAAGCTCCGCGGCGAGCGCAAGGTCGAGCTGGTGGCCCTCGCGCGCGTGACGCCGCTGACCGGCTACGTCCGCGGCGGCACCACCGCCCTCGCCGCCAAGAAGGACTACCCCGTGGTCGTCGACGAGACCGCCCAGCTCTTCGAGCGGATCGCCGTCTCCGCGGGCGTGCGCGGCACCCAGCTCGTCCTCGACCCCGCCGACTACCTGCGGGTCACCCAGGCCCAGGTCGGCGAGATCGCCCGCGTGGGCGGCTGACGACGCTCGAGGCCGGCGGCCGGTTCGATCCCCCGGCCCGCGCGATACGAGGAGGACTCAGGGCTCTTCTACTACCGGCTGAGGTACTACGACCCGGTGGCGGGTGCCTGACGTCAATTAGATCTCCCCAGCGACGACAATTAGATTTCCCCACCTGGGTCTAGTTGTCGCTGGCCTTAACCATCATGGTTCAAGCGCCTTAGCTTTCTGGCGAAGGGGTTTCTCCCCCGACTTCGGTGATTTGTCGCCGGCTCGCATCTTGGCCGCTTCGGCCCTGACGCTGGCCCCCGTGAGCTCCAGGATCACCGAGTGGTGGACCAGCCGATCGATCGCCGCGGCCGTCGTC
>JAGQRJ010000823.1 GCA_020425635.1 Planctomycetota bacterium
CCTGCTGACCCTGCTGACCTTGCTGGCCCTGCTGACCTTGCTGGCCTTGCTGGCCTTGCTGGCCTTGCTGGCCTTGCTGGCCTTGCTGGCCTTGCTGGCCTTGCTGGCCTTGCTGGCCTTGCTGGCCTTGCTGGCCTTGCTGACCTTGCTGACCTTGCTGCTGGCCAGGGTTCGGGTCGTCGGGGTTGTCCTTGTCGAGGCAGTCCTGGCAGAGGTGAACCTTCACGTCCTCGGTCGGCGCGAACTCGAGGTTCTCTTGATCGACCGAGTCGGAGCTGTCGTTGCCGCTCATGGGGTCGAGGTTCGACTGCTTGATCGCCTCGAGCATGTCCTTCATGAGCTCGAGCTGCTCCTTCATGTTGGCCATGTCTTCGAGGGCGGCCTGCGACGTCTCGAGCCCCTGGAGGGCGGCGCTCGCGTCTGCGTCCTCCAGCCCTCGTGAGGCTTGCTCGAGGGCCTGGGAGAGCTCAGGGTTGCGCTTGACGTCCTGGGCGAGCTGCTTGAGCTCCTCGCCCAGCTCCTGCATGCGACCGGGCACCGTGCCTTGCTTGACCGCCTCGGCGAGGTTGCGCGCCTGGCGGGCGGCGTTCTTGAAGTTGCCGCGGCTCAGCTCGTCGCGCAGGCGCTCGGCGGCGTTCTCTGCCTCCCCGGAGCGCGCGGCCTTCTGGAAGGGCGAGACGTCGACCTCCATTTTCTTCAGCTTCTCGCGCACCGACGCCAGGCGCTGCATGGTGTTGCGGCGGTCGCCGCGGCCCGCGCCGAGGTCGGTCGAGATCTTGTTGAGCTCCTCGAGGAGCTCGTCGAGCTCCTGGGTCTGCCGCTCGCCGAGCTTGCGGCGCAGGCTCTCCGTGGCCTGGCGAATCCGGTCTGCCTGCTCTCGCTCGAGGTCGGTCGCGCCGCTCTTTCGCCCCTCGACGTCGTCGCTGCCGAAGAGCTCGAGCGGCGGAACGAGCACGAGGATCGCCGCGGCGGCGGCCAGCGGGAGCGGGAGCCACTTGAAGCTGCGCGGCGCGTGGAAGGGGACGACGCTCGCGGCGTCGAGGGTCTTGACCCGGGCCACGGCGTCGGCCACCAGGGCGACCTCGGCGGGGCGGGTCGGCTCGCCGATCGCCAGCGCGCTCGAGACGCGCTCGTTGAGCTGCAGCTCGCGGTCGATCCCGACCGCGGCGTCGAGTTCGCTCGGCCGGGCGCGCAGGGCGCTGACCAACGCGACCAGCACCGCGCAGGCGGCGCCGCCCGCCGCGGCCCACCACCAGGTCACGTCGAGGCTGAAGAGCTTGCAGACGAGGAACACGAGCGCCACCGCGCTCGCCGCGTAGAGCAGGCTCAGCGAGAGGCGCTCGCCGAGGCTGACGAGGAACATGCGCTTGGCTACCCGCGCCACCGCCGAATGGATCTCTGTCACCAGCGCCTCCTCAGGGAGTATAGCCAAGGCTCGTAGCTGTCACCGCCGTGAACACCGCGGTGTAAGATTGGGTTGCCTCAGCGACGATCCGAGACCGAGGTTGCATGACCTACGCTCCGACTTCCGAATCGCCACCGTGTTCCACGCGAACTGCGGGCCACACCACCTTCCTCAGTCCCTTGGGGGTGGTCTCGCTGGAATGGAGCCCCGAGGGCTTGCTCAGCCTGCGCTGGGGGGGCGCAGCGACGGCCGGCTCCGCTCCCGCCCCAGGCTGGGTCCAGGGCTTGATCGCGCGACTCCAGGCGCACCTGGGCGGGTCCGCGGCCGACCCGCTGCGGGACGTGCCCGTCGACGACCGGACCTGGAGCCCCTTCGATCGCCGCGTGCTCCGGGCCCTCCGCGGCGTCGGCCCCGGCGAGCGCGTGACCTACGGCGAGCTCGCCCGCCGCGCCGGC
>JAGQRJ010000824.1 GCA_020425635.1 Planctomycetota bacterium
CGGCAGCGGATCTCGGTGCGCAGCATGCCGTGGGTGCGGTCGTCGAGCCGCTTGACGGCGTTGGGGACCTCGTCGTCGAAGGCGGGCCAGCCGCACCCGGAGTGGAACTTGTGCTGGCTGGTGTAGAGGTGCAGGCCGCAGCCCGCGCAGTGGTAGTCGCCGGGGGCCTCGTGGTCGGTCAGGGGGCCGGTGCCGCGCATTTCGGTGCCGCCCTCGCGCAGGATCCGGTATTCGACCGGCGAGAGGAACGCGCGCCACTCGGCGTCGCTCAGGGTCACGACCCCCTGGGCGTCGCGGGGCAGGTCGCGGTAGCGGTCGAGCGGGTTCGGGTCGGCCACGGGTCCTCCTCGGCGGGGGCTGCGTCGAGCCGCTAGCCTACCCGCTGCCCGCGCGGAGCGAACCTTCGGGGCCCGCCCTCCCAAACCCGTGGTCGCGGTCCCCCCAGCCGGCTTGCTACCCTCGGGGCATGCTCCGACGTGACGTCCTCGCACAGCGCCCCTTCACCTGCGTCCTCGCCGCCGGCTACTTCGGCTACGGCTCCCACGCGGGCTTCCTCGCCGCCCTCGAAGACCGCGGCCTGCGCCCGCAGCGCATGATCGGCACCAGCGCCGGCTCGCTGGCGGGCACCCTGTGGGCCGCGGGGCGCTCCGCCTACGAGCTCGCGGAGGCCATGGGCAAGATCCGTCCCCGGGACTTCTGGGACGTGGGGCCGCTGCTCCCCCTGGGCCTGTTTCGCGGGCGGAAGTTCAAGCGCGTGGTCGAGGGCCTGCTCCCGGCCGGGGTCCGCAACCTCGAGGACTGCCCGCTCCCCGTGGGCGTCGGGATCCACGACGTCTTCCGCTGGCGCTACGAGCTGCTCACGACCGGCGAGGTCGCCTCCGCGCTGCACGCCTCCTGCGCCTTGCCCGGCTTGTTCCAGCCGGCGCGGGTGCGCGGGCGCTGGGCGGTGGACGGGGGCGTCAGCGACCCCCGCGGGCTGAGCGCCCTCGAGCCCGACGAGTTCGCGGTGTTCCACGCGCTGATCAAGAGCGACCCGCTCCCCGAGGCGAGCCCCTCCCGCTGGGACCTCGGGGTGGAGGGGATCCCCCAGGCCGGGCCGCTCAAGCCCGCGCGGACCCTCGAGGCCTTCCACCACGTGCGCGAAGCCGCGAGCGCGTGGCTCGACGCGCCCGCGCCCCAGCCCGCCCTCGCCGCGGCCGAGTAGCGCACCGTGCTCGTCGAGTGCGTCCCCAACCTCAGCGAGGGCCGAGACTCGGCCAAGATCGCGCGCCTGATCCAGGCGGTCGACCGCCCCGGCGTGGCCCTCCTCGACCGCCACTCCGACCCCGACCACAACCGCACCGTGCTGACCCTCGCCGGGCACCCGGACCCGCTCCAGGAGGCGATCGTCGCCCTCGCGGCGCGCGCCCTCGACGAGATCGACCTCCGCGCGCACTCCGGCTGCCACCCCCGGCTGGGCGCGCTCGACGTGGTCCCCTTCGTGGCGCTCGAGGGGGTCTCGCCGGAGGCCTGCGTCGCGCTCGCGCGCCGCACCGCCGAGCGCCTGGCGGCCGAGCTCGAGCTCCCGGTCTACCTCTACGCCCAGGCCGCGACGCGCCCCGAGCGCGCGCGCCTGCCCTGGCTGCGCAAGCCCGAGTTCGAGGGGCTGGCCGACGCGCTGGCCAGCGCCGAGCGCGCGCCAGACTTCGGGCCCGCGCGCCCGCACCCCAGCGGCGGGGCGACCGTCGTCGGCGCGCGGGACTTCCTCGTGGCCTTCAACGTCGACCTCGTGGGCGGCGACCTCGCCCTCGCGCGCGCGATCGCGCGCGAGCTGCGCAGCTCCAACGGGGGGCTGCCCGGGCTCCAGGCCCGCGGGCTCGAGCTCCGCGAGCAGGGGCGGGTGCAGGTCAGCATGAACCTGGTCGACCTCGCCCAGACCGGGATCGGCGACGCCTACGCCGCGGTCGCGCGGGCTGCGCGGGCCGCCGGCGCCGACG
>JAGQRJ010000825.1 GCA_020425635.1 Planctomycetota bacterium
GCCGCCCGCGCCGCCGCCGCCGCCCGGGTTGCCGCCGTTGCCGCTGTCGTCGCAGCCGCAGTCCTCGCCCGCCGCGTTGGGGTCGAGGCGGAACGCGGTCGCGTCGAGGGCCAGACGGCCCACCACCGCGCCCGCCGCCTGCGGCGCGTGCTTCTCGGCCCACGCGGGCGAGATCCGCACCTCGAGGTCGTGCCAGCTGAAGGCGCCGCTCGCGGGGTTGAAGCTCGCCTGCTCGCGGGGGTTGGTCGCGTGCAGGGTGAACGCCACCGCGTCGTCGCCGCTGCGCTCCGAGACCGAGCCCGAGAAGTTGCCCGCGTGGTCGAGCACGATCACCGCGTTGAGCTCGCCGATCGTGGCCGACCCGCCCGAGGGCAGGCCGATCGACACGTCGCCCGTCGCGGTGACGGTCCCGCGCAGGAGCGCCTTGAAGCGACCGTTGCCCGCGGCGAACTGCACGCCGGAGTCGGCGCGGACCGCGAAGCGCGACTCGGCCCCAGGCGCGGTCAGGCCGTTGGCGGCCATGCGCCGCGCGTCCCAGGTGACCGTGAGGTCGCCGCCGCGGGTCTCGTAGAGCTCCGCGTTGGTGACGGCTTCTTGCGCCGAGACCGCGACGGAGAGGAGCGCCGAAGCGCACAGCAGGTGGATTCGTTTGGCCATGGGAGTCCCTGTGAGGAGGGGGGTGAGTTGGACGGTTCTTTTCGTGTGCGAAGCAGGGAGGACGCGGCTCAACGAGCCCCGGCCTCGATCCAGTCGCGGATCAGCTCCACGCCCTGGGCGTGGATCTCCCGGCTGCCGAGGAGCGGCATGCCGCGGACGTCGCGACGGTTCATGCGGTTCAAGAGGACCGACTGGTCTCCGCTGAAGGGCCGGACCAGGTAGGCGTCGGCGATCCCCAGGGTCTCGCCCTCGGGGCGCTGGTTGATCACGTTCATGGCCAGGCGATCGGTGTCGTAGCGCAGGTCGATCCGCCGCGGGGTGCCGCCGTTGGGCTGGTGGCAACCCGAGCAGTTGACCGCGAGGTAGGTCCGCGCCCGCTGCGAGAGGTTGGCCGCGGTGTCCGCGGGGTCCACGTAGGCGTCGTAGGCCTGGTGGTCGCCAATGTCGCGGCTGAACAGGCCGATATGGTTCCAGGAGCGGAGCTGGTTGTCGTCGCGCGCCGGGTAGCGGTAGTCGCGGTTGAGCTGCCGCGTGCCCACCCCGAGGATCGTGCCCGCGGCGAGGGTGTGGCAGCTCATGCAGTCCGCGCGGCTGGGGAAGGACCAGGTCTGACGCCGCTGCCCGCCGGGGGCGTTGGGGTCGCGCACGGTGTAGACGCCCTCCGAGCCGCCGGGGAGCAGGTCCGCGTCGGTCTCCTGCGCGTTCCAGCGGTAGGTGTAGCCGGCCCAGCCCTGCTGCTCGTGGACCATGACCCGGGTCTCGAGGCGCACCGCGGAGGCGGGGTTGCCGACCTCGAGCTCGAGCTCGAAGTGCTTGACCAGGACCGTGCCCACGGGGAAGGACCAGCTGCCGGTCGCGCTGAAGTCGATCTCGGAGTTGTCGGGCAGGGCGATCCAGCGCTTCTTCACGGCCCCGTCGGACCACAGCGGCGCGTTGACGTCGTAGGGGATCACGCCCGAGGCGGGCTGCAGCGTCGCCACGCTGCGGAACAGCCCGGTCTGGCTGAGGCGGGTGGGGAAGGCCACGCCGCCGCTGGTGTTGGCGCTGAAGCGGTAGATCCGGCCGGCCGAGAGCGAGACCGCGTAGAGCTCGCCGGCCTCGTCCTCGCCGAAGGAGCTCACGTTGGGCACGCTCGCGAGCTCGCGGCGCCAGGTGACCTGCCCGTTCTCGTAGCGCAGGCCCCAGATCCGGTTGCTGACGTAGTCGCCGTAGACGTAGACGCCGCGCAGGCTCGGGATCGCCGGGCCGCGGTAGACGTAGCCGCCGACGACGGTGCGCCCCTCGGCGTGGCTGTAGTCGAGCACCGGGCGCTCGAAGCGGTTGGCGGAGAGGCCCTGGGGGTTGTTGTAGGACTGGGTGCCTTCGTAGATCCGCCAGCCGTAGTTGCCGCCGCGGGTCACGAGGTCGATCTCCTCGCGCTCGTCCTGGCCGACGTCGCCCAGCCACAGGTCACCGCCGAGGCGGTCGAAGGAGAAGCGCCAGGGGTTGCGGATCCCGTAGGCCCAGATCTCGCGGCGCTGGCCGGCGGCCTGGAAGGGGTTGTCGCTCGGGATCGTGTAGCCGTTGGGGCCGCTGACGTCGATCCGCAGGATCGAGGCCAGGAGGGTGCCCAGGTTCTGCCCGTTGCGCTGCGGGTCGCCGCCCGAGCCGCCGTCGCCCAGGCCCACGTAGAGCATGCCGTCGGGGCCGAAGGCGATCATGCCGCCGTTGTGGTTGCTGTAGGGCTGGTCGATCTCGAGCAGCACCTCCTCCGAGTTCGGGTCGGCCCGGTTGGGGTCGCTCGAGACCGTGAAGCGCGAGACCCGGGTGCGGGTGTTCCCGCCGCGGGGCGAATAGTAGACGTAGAACCGACCGTCGCTGGCGTAGCGGGGCGAGAAGGCCAAGCCCAGCAGGCCCAATTCGCCGCCCGAGCGCACTTGCCCCGAGATATCGAGGAAGGTCGCCGCGCTGGTCACCGAGTCGCGGTTGGGGAAGATCTTGATCCGCCCGCCCTGCTCGACGACGGCCACGCGGTCGGTGCCGTCCTGGGGCGAGGTGAAGAACAGCGGGGAGTTGAACGTGAGCGCGGGGAAGGCGACCTCGCGGCGCAGGGCGTCGAGCTGCGCCCCCGCGATCGGGAAGGTCAGCGCGGCGCGCGGCTCACGCTGCTCGAGGCCGAAGCCCGTGGGCTGCGCGGCCTCGACCGCGATCTGGCGCTCGGGGATCACGCCGCGGGCGTTGCGGGTGCGCACGTAGACCGTCCAGTGCAGCGTCCCGGGGTTCGCCGGGGCGGTGACCGTGGTCCGGAAGGTGCCGGCGGCGCCGGCGCGGAAGGAGCCGTATTGGGTCCAGTTGCGCGACTGGTTGCCCCAGGCGACGGTCGTCAGCTCCACGGGGTCCGGGCTGGTGATCGTCCACACGACCTCGAAGGTCTCGCCCGCGCGGACGCGATCGGGCGCCTGGTCGATCGAGACCGAGACTTGTGCGAGGGCAGAGCCCGCGAAGGCAGCCACCGCTGCGAGCAGCGTGGCCAAACGAAGTGCGTGCATGATCTTCAATCCCCTGAAGCCGAGGCCGACCCCAAACCTGGGCGGCCATCCTTCTCGGGGGCTACATGAGCAAGCGCCGGGCCATCGAGGTGTGCGCTTTCCACTCAGTGCTTAGGTGTCCGGTTACGGGCGGGTTTCCAACCGGAATCGAAATTTGGGAAGGCCCACCGTCGCCAAAGGCGACAGCGATCGCCGGCGGTCGCGACTTCATAAAGGTCGGTAAAAGGCCCTGTACGTACAGGTTGTGCAACAGCGTCCGAACGACGGGAAGCGTCCACCGGGGACGCTTGGCGCCCAAAGGAAACACGAATGTTGCAGCTCGCGTTCGCCGCGCGCCCCCTGCCCAGCCGGCGCGGAGGCCTTCCCTGAGCGCTGAGCGCACGGCCGGCCGGCCAGCCAGCCAGCAGCTACCGTGGTGAGCTTTGCGGGCTAGTCGAGGTTCTTGGCGAGCATGCGCTGGGTCGGCGCCACCCGCTCCGGGCGATCCCAGGCGAAGGTCAGGCGGTCCTGCTCGAGGTGCATTTTGCGGATCACGCAGCGGTAGAGGATCGCCTCCTCGCCCGACTCGACCGCGACCGTGATCCAGAGCTCCGAGTGGTCGACCTTGTAGTACTCCTTGCGGATCGTGTCCCACCGCCAGGCCACGGTGCGGCGGAACGCGTCCTCGGGGAAGCGCACGGCGAGCACCCGCTCGGCCGCGAAGTGCTTGGCCCAGGTCTCGCGCGCGAAGGCCTCGAGCGCCCCCTTGTCGGCGCCCGCGTAGACGTCGGCGGGGGCGCGGTTGGCCGCGACGATCGCCCCGGCGAGGCCGTCCATGGCGCGGTCGACCTCGCCCTGGAGCGCGGCGGCCGCGGGGGTCAGGTCGGTGCTCCCTTCGCTGAGCGCCCGCGCCAGGTGGGCGATGTGCCGGACCTGCCCCAGCGCCGTGTTCAGCTCGCTGCCCAGGTCGACGAAGTCGCCGTGCCGCTGCTCCGCGACCGCGGCCGCGGTGAGCCTACGAACCTGCTCGCTGAACTCCGCGACCTTGGCGGGGGCGCCCCCCACGAAGGCCTCCGCCGCGGCCGCGAACTCGGCGCAGAAGAACTCGCCGTCGATCAGCAGCAGGACCATGCTGGTCGGGCGCCCCCCCCGCAGCGCCGCATACTTCTCGGCCAGCGCCGCGAAGGTCCGCCGGTTCTCGGGCCAGCTGGCGGCGAGCTCCTCGGCCTCGGTCAGGCTCAGGGTCCGGAGGTTGCGCCGGAGGTAGGGGGCGTCGAAGGAGATCATGCCGCGCTTCTTCAGCTGCCCCACGACGGCGCCCAGGCGCTCGGCGTCGCGCTCGAACTCGGGCAGCGCCTCCAGCCGCGCGCGCTCGGCGGCGGCGGCCGCCGCCTTGGCCTGAGCCTCCTCGAGGTTGCTCCCCATGGCCGCGAGCTGGGCCTCGAGCCGCTCGAGGTGCGTGCGCAGCAGCCCGACCGTGGGGTTCTCGGCCGGCAGCTCCGCGAGCTTCTTCCCGGCGTCGACGAGCTTGCCCTCGAAGCGCTCGCGGTTGCGGTCGTTGAACGCGTACTTGCCGTCGGGCCCGTGGTGGCCGAGCTCGGTCTCGAGGTTCTCCAGGGTCGTCGCCAGGTGGTTGAGCTTGCCGGCCGCCTTGGAGTCGAGCCCGCTGCGCGCGCCGAGGCTGCCCTTCTCGTCGACCAGGCGCGCGAGGCGGGCGCGCAGCGAGTCGAGCCGCTCGAGCAGCGCCGCGACCCGGGGGTGATCCGCGGGGAGCTCGGCGAGCTTCTTGGCCGCGCCCTCGACCTTGTCCAGCGCGCGCTCGCCCACGCTGTCGCTGTAGGACCGCTCCTCGCCCTCGTAGAGCGAGACGTCCGCCTCGAGCTTGTCCGCGGTCTTCAACGCGCGCTCCAGGGCGCGCTCTGCCTTGGTGTCGAGGTCCTGGGCCTGGGTCATGCTCGCACTCGCGATCAGCGCCGCCCAGGCGACGATCCACACACTGGCCTTCACCGGGAGCGCTCCTTCCGTTGGGGGGGGGTCCAGAGGGATTTGTCGGCCGGCCAGCGCTTGGACACGAAAATCCGAGAAAGCGTGCCCCGGGGTCCCTGGGGGGTGAGCCCGAGCAGCGTGGCCCTCTGTCAGCGGTCACCCAAGCAGCGCTCGAGCTGCTCGAGTTCGGCGTCGTCGGGCCAGGCCGCGCGCGCCTGCGCGACCTGCGCGCGCGCCGCGTCGAGGGCGCCCACCGCGACCAGGATCCGCGCCCAGTCAGCGCTCGGCCCGGGCGCGCCCAGCGCCGCCGGCCGGGGCCCCACCGGGAGCTCGGGGAACCCGACGGACAGGGGGTGCCGGGGCCAGGCCGCGCGGGCGCGGGCGAACGCCTCGGGGGCCCCCGGGTCCGCGCGGGCGGCGTGGACGAGGGCCACGAGCAGGGGCAAGGCCGCGAGGGCTGGGTCCTCCGACCCGAGGCGCCGGCGGCTCGCCTCGAGGATCTCGAGCATGGCGCTCGCGTGCCGCCCCCAGTCGGAGCGATCCCCGGCGGGGTCGTCGCCCGCCAGCGCGACCCGATACAGCCGCGCCACCTCGGGCTCCATGCGGCGCTCGCAGGCCAGGGCGGTCAAGGCGCCGAGCCCCTGGATCCTCGCCTGGGGGTTGCGCAGGGGGAGGCTCAGCCGCGCGAGGGCGGCGTAGCCCTCGGGGACGAGGGTCGGTTGCTGGCAGCCCACGCTGCGCAGGACCTCGAGCCGGGCGAGGGCGAGGAAGCCCAGGCGCTCGGCGGCCAGGCCGCGCGCGAGGAAGGGCTCGCCCAGGAACGGCGCCTCCTCGACCGCGCGGGTCCCCAGGGCGAAGGCCTGCTCCCAGTCGCCGCCCAGGGCGCACGCCACGAGCGCGGGGAGCAGCGCCCGCACGCGGCGGGCCGCCTGCTCGAGTGCCCGGGCCTCGTCTGCCGCGGGGAGCGGCGGCGCCCCCCGATAGCGCACCACCAGCCGCGGCCTGCGCTCCGGGCGCAGGCTCTCGCTGGAGTGGAACACGCGGATCCCCGCGCCAGGCGGCGCGCCCGCGGGCGCCGTCAGGCCGAGCCCGAGGTTGGTGGCCGGCCGCGAGACCCAGGCCCGCACGGCCTCGGTTACGTCGAAGCGGACCTCGCGCTCGTGGTCGGGGCTGGCCTCGCCGACCTGCACCCGATCGAGGGCCTCCGCGGCCAGGTCGGGGCGGGAGAGCTCGGGCCGCGCGCTGTGGGTGCGCGGGTCGGGCAGACCGGCGAAGGTCCCGTCCCACACGACCCCGCCCACCAGCGCGTCGTGACACCCCGTGCCCTCGACCCAGGGGGTGCGCGCGCCGCTGGGCACCACCGCCCGCGCCTCGACCCAGGCCGGCTCGCTGGAGTAGAGCGTGTTCATGCAGCTCAGCACCAGCTCCGCCGCTTCGACCTCGCACCCGGGCGGCAGGCGCTCGAGGGTAAACGCGAGCAGGCTCAGCTCCTCGCCGGCCTGCCCGCTCTGCGGGGGGCGGAGCCCCACGCGCAGGGTCTGCTCGGGCCCGAAGTTGTCGTTGCGGTAGAGCCCCACGCTGCTGACGAAGGTGTCCCGCCCGTCGAGCGGACCTGGCTGCAGGATCAGCGTGTGCAGGCCAGCGACGGACGCCGGGGCCGAGGCCGGCGCCTCCGTCCGCGGGGTCGCCCGCTCCCCC
>JAGQRJ010000826.1 GCA_020425635.1 Planctomycetota bacterium
CGCGTTCTTGAAGGGGGCCCAGATCGACGAGGGCGAGCAGGTGACCCCCGCAGACGCGCGCTACGGCGGCTTCACCTACGGCCCGGCCTCGAGCTCCCGCGGCGGCCGCGGCGCCGACCTCTCGAACACGCACATGGCGCTGGCGGCCCTGCGCGACGCCGGCGTGGCCAAAGACGACCCGGTCTACGCGCGAGTCATGACCTTCCTCGAGCGCTGCCAGAACGACTCCGAGGTCAACGACGGGGTCGGCTTCAAGCCCAACGAAGACAGCGGCTTCGTCTACAACCCCGTCGCGGGCGGCAAGGAGGCCGCGAGCTACGCGGGCATGACCTACGCCGGGCTCTTGAGCCTGATCTACGCGGGCGCCGACGAAGACACACCGAGCGTCAAGGCCGCGCTCGGCTGGATCGCCAAGAACTACACCCTCGAGCGCAACCAAGGCCTCGGCACCCGCCCCGGGAAGGACACCGACCAGTCGGGGCTCTATTACTACTACTACGTGTTCGCCAAGTGCCTCCACCGGCTGGGGAAGCCCACGGTGCAGACGGCGCAGGGCGAGCGCCCCTGGGCTCGCGACCTGCTCGACGCGCTCGCCGCGCGCCAGCGCGACGACGGCTCCTTCGTCAACTCCGACACGCAGTGGTGGGAGAACGACCCCGTGCTCGTGACGGCCTACTCGATCAGCGCCATGAACGAGGCCCTCGCCGCGCTGGGCGAAGGCGACTGAACGGCGCAGCGGCGCGGGCGCCCGGGCCCGCGGTAGGCTGGGAGCATGTCGACCCCGCTGCTCTGCGTGTTCTGCCGCGACGCCATGGCGCAGGAAGAGAGCCGCTGCCCGGCGTGCGGCGTGACCGCGCACCGCGCGTGCCGCGAGGAGTTCGGCGCGCGGGCGTGCCCCACGATCGGGTGCGCCGGCGACCGCGGAGCCGATCCTGCCACGACCTGGGAGGCGAACGCCGCGCGCCCCCGCGCCGGGTCTGCCCGGCTCCTCGGCTGCGCCAGCTTCCTCAGCGTCGCCCTGATCTTCCCCTTCGCGGTGGGGCTGCTCTGGATCGGCTCCCAGGACGACGCCGACTCGGTGGCGCGCTTCGTCGACCAGCTCGAGACGGCGACCGCCTGGCGAGGCGAGCCGGTGAACGAAGCTCGCCCCGTCTACCTCGAGGGCCTCGTGCTCCAGCCGCGCCCGGGGACGGCGCTCGTGCCCTCCCCGCTGGGCGGCGAGGGGCTGCTGTTCCTGGACCACCAGCGCTGGTTCCCGCACCGCCGCGGCGGCGGCGGGAGCTGGCGGGAGCACGCGAGCAGCGGGGTGGCCTGCGTCACGACCTGGCAAGGCCGCCCGGTCGCCCTCGACCTCGAGCAGGTCCGCTTTCCCTTCGGGCTGCAGCCGCTCGGGCAGGAGGGCCGCGACCGCGTCCTCGGGCTGCGCCCGGGCGCGAAGGTCACGGTCTTCACCTCGCACGTCAACCGCAGCGACCCGCGGGCGACGGTGGGCGCCGCGTGGGTGTTCTTGAGCGAGAGCTGGGACGACACGCTGCGCCAGGCCAGGGCGCGCGAGCAGCGCACGCGCAGCACGCTGGGGACGTTGGGCCTGCTCGGCTGGCTGTGCCTCGTGCTCGGAGTGGGCGGAGGGATCGCCGCGACCGCGGCCCGCCTGAGGCTCCGCCGGCGCTGAGCTCGAGCTGACCCGCGCGATCGCACTGCCCTGAACACCCCTGCTGGCTGCACGTCGACTCCACGGGCGGAGCGAGGGGTGAGTCGTGCGGGCTACCCGCCCTCGCTGCCGCGCAGCCGGGCGACCAGCCCGGCGTAGGCCTCGACCACCGCGCAGGCTCCGCCGGCGCGCGCCTCGTGCAGCGCGCGCTCGA
>JAGQRJ010000126.1 GCA_020425635.1 Planctomycetota bacterium
GGGAGTCGCTCGAGCTCACTCCGCGCCGCGGCCAGATCACCGGCCGCGAGGGACCGCCCGAAGGCGTCCCCCTCTTGGGCCGCCGGGTCGGGTGCCTGGGTCGGACGACTCAGCGCCAGGGCGCCGACGCTGATCACCCCGGCGAGCGCCGCCGCCAAGGCCAGCGCCGCGGGAACGCCCAGGCTCCGCCCGGGGGGCCGGCTGGAGTCGACGACGCCTTCCCGGGCCGCTCGCAGCGCCGCGGCGAAGGCCCCGGCGTCGGGGTAGCGATCCTCGACGCGACGCGCGAGCGCGCGCAGGCAGACCGCCGAGAGCGCGGGGGAGATCGTCGGGTCGAGCGCCTCCGGCGGCTCGGGGTCGAGCTCGCCGACCTGCCGCCCGAGCTCGATCACGTTGCTCGCCTCGAAGGGAGGGGCGTCGGTCAGCAGGCGGTAGAGGATCACCCCCAGCGACCACACGTCGGCCGCGGGCCCGAGCGGTTCGCCGCGGAAGCCCTCCGGGGCCAGGTAGACCGGGGTCCCGACCAGGGCCCCGCTGAGGGTCAGACGCTCCGAGGTCGAGCGCTTGGCGAGGCCAAAGTCGATCACCCGGGCGCGCCCCTGGGCGTCGACGATCACGTTGGCCGGCTTGAGGTCACGGTGCACGACCCCCTGCGCGTGGGCGTGGCCGACCCCCTCCGCGACGCTCACCAGCGCCGCGAGTCGCTGAGGGCGGTCCCAGCTGCGGGCGGCCGCCCGCAGGTCGCGGGCTCCTTCGAGCAGCTCGTAGACGAGGTAGGGGTGCAGCCCGTGCTCGCCGGTGCTGAACACCTTGCCGATCGCGGGGTGGTCCAGGGCGGCGGCGATCTCTCCCTCACGGAGGAAGCGGCGCTTCTGGGCGTCGCCCGCCACGGTGAGCACCTTCACCGCGACCTGCCTCCCGAGCCTCACGTCGGTGGCGCGGTAGACGCGGCCGTAGGCGCCGGCGCCGAGGAGCCCCTCGATCCGGTAGCCGCCCTCGAGGAGCTCCCCGGGCTCGAGCTCCCCCGCGCGAACCTCGGGCTCCGGGGGGGCGAACCCCCGCAGCGCCTCACCCAGCGACCAGACCAACCCGGCCAAGGTCCCTCCTGACGCCACTATGTCACCGTCTCGCGACGCTGCGCGAGGCAAATGAGCCGCACCCTCCGCCCGGACCGGACGGTGTCCACCCCGGGCAGGGCGTGGCCGCGCTCTCCGGGAGCGTAAGCACTTGAGGCCGCGCCCTGGGCTGGGGCCGGTCTCCCGTGACCTGGCCCCAGGCTTGCGAAAGGACCCTCAGCGACTCGGACCTTCGTTCCTTCCTTCTCTTCTCTCTCACAACTCTTTCCGGTCGCTCCCGGAGCCCGCCGACGTCGGCGGGCTCCGCGCGTTTGGTTCGGGATCTGTGCGGCGGATTGCCGCACGCCTTTTCCTTGGATCCAAGCGTGCTGGGGCGATAATGCGCCCTGGTCGGGGACCCTGCTGGGCCGCCGGCGAGGGAGGCCCCCGTGCGAACCATCTTGCTGCTCGGCGCGACGCTCGCGCTGTGCGGCTGCGACTCCGACGAGCTCCGGATCTCGCTGGTCCCGAAGCAGGGCGCCAGCGCCCCGAGCATGGGCAGCCCGGGCATGGGCAGCAACCCCCACGCCGCCGAGGGGGCCTCCGGGCCGACCCTCCACTGGACCTTGCCCGAGGGCTGGAGCGAATCGGCCCCCGAAGCCGGCAGCATGCGCTACGCCACCCTCCACGCGCCCACCCCCCAGGGCGCGCTCGACGTGGGCGTGTTTCGCTTCCCAGGAACTGCCGGCGGGCTCCTACCCAACGTCAACCGGTGGCGCGAGCAACTCGGCCTCGAGCCGGTGGACGAGGCGAGCCTGCCCAGCGTGGTCCGTGAGGCGCCCGGCAAGCCCGGCGTGCTCATGATCGACTGGACCAGCTCCGATCAAGGTCAGGGCCTGCTGGCGGCGATCGTGACCCTCCCGAGCGAGACGTGGTTCCTCAAGGCCCCCGGGGCCGCGCCCATGCTCGCGGCGAGCCGCGAAGGCTTCGCGACGCTGATCGAGTCGCTGCACCTGGCCGCGGGAGACCACGCGCACGGCGCCCCCCCCATGGAGGAGCCACCTCCCCCGCCCGCCGAGGCTCCGCTCCCGGCCTGGACGGTCCCCGCCACCTGGCGGTCCGAGTCGCCACGCCCGCCCCGGCTGGCGAGCTTCGCCGTGGGCAACGAGGCCAACGTCGCGGTGACGCGCTTCCCCGGCGACGTCGGCGGGGCGCTCGCGAACCTCAATCGCTGGCGGCAGCAGGTCGGATTGCCCGCCCTCGAGCAAGCCCCGACGCCTGAGCAGCGGGTGGTCGACGGCGAGGCCGGGCAATGGATCGACCTCCGCGGGCCCTCGGAGCGCATGCTGATCTGCGCCGTGCCGCACGGGGGGCAGACCTGGTTCCTCAAGCTGCGTGGACCCGTGGCCGAGGTCGACGGGGCCGAGGCCGAGTTCGCCGAGTTCCTCGACTCCCTGCGCTGGGCCGCCGCGCCGCCGGCCCCGCAAGCCTCGTCCACGCCGCCGCAAGCCCCGCTGCTCGCGCCCCAGCCCCAGGGACCGATCGCGCCCCCGGCGGGCGAGCCCGAGCTCGCCCTGCGCTGGACCCTACCCGAGACCTGGACGCAGGCCGCGGAGCCCGGGCGCATGCGCCTGGCCACGGTCCGCGCAGGGACGGCGGAGCTGTCGGTGACGCGCTTTCCCGGCGACGTCGGCGGGCTCCTGCAAAACGTCAACCGCTGGCGCCTCCAGATCGGGCTCGAGCCCGTGCTGCGCGCCGAGGACCAAGCCATGACCCCGCTCGACGTCGGCGGGCTACCCGCGACCCGCGTGGACCTCGACGGGCCCGAGCGCGCGCTGCGCGTGGTGCTGATCCCGCGCGCGGGCCAGACCTGGTTCGTGAAGCTCGTCGGGAGCCCGGCCGAGGTGTCGGCCGAGGAGGCGCGCTTCACCGAGTTCGTGAGCACCTTGCGCTTCGCCGGAGGTGCCCAATGAGCGAGCCCGAGCGAACCGACGAAGCGAACGAGCCGCACGAGTCCAACGGGTCGAGCGCCGAGGCGCCGACTCCGGCGGCGCCCCCCGCGACCCCGGGCCCGAGCCCAACGGCTCCTGGCTCGGCGGGCCCGCTGCACGCCGCGCGCCAGGCGTTCGAAGCCCTCGCCTCGCTGCGCCTGACCCTGGCCTTGCTCGCGTTCTCCATGGTCCTGGTGTTCGCGGGGACGTGGGCCCAGCGCGAGCTGGGGATCTGGACCGTCCTCGACACCTACTTCCGCGCGTGGGTGGTGCACGTGAGCTTCTGGGGGATCTACCTCCCCGGCGGCTACGTGATCGGCGGGCTCATGCTCGCCAACCTGCTCGCTGCGCACGCCCTGCGCTGGCGGGCAAACCGGAAGCGCGCCGGGGTGATCTTGATCCACGCCGGGCTGGTGCTCTTGCTCACGGGCGAGCTGGTGACCGACCTGTTCGCGGTCGAGTCCTCCATGGAGATCACCGAGGGCGAGACCGGGACCTACGCCTACGACGTGCGCGAGGCCGAGCTGGTGGTGATCGACCCCTCGCACTCCGACCACGACGACCTCGTGATCGCGGTCCCCGTGGGCAAGCTCTTCGACGGGTCGCGGATCACGCACTCGCTGCTCCCCTGCACGGTGGAGGTCGAGCGCTACTACCCCAACAGCGAGGTCCTGCGGACGGAGGACCCTGGCGCCGACCGCGACGCCCCCGCCGTGACGGCGGGCCAGGCGCTGGGGCTGGTGGCCGTGCCCCTGGCCCCCGCGACCGGGGTCGGCGACCAGCGGGTCGACCGCCCCAGCGCCTACGTGCGCTTGCTCGACGGCGACCGCGAGCTGGGGCGCGTGCTCGTCTCGACCTGGTTCCAATACCAGGCGCCCCAGAGCGTGAACGTCGGCGGGAAGACCTACCAGCTCGAGCTGCGCTTCCGCCGCTACTACAAGCCCTACAAGATCAAGCTCCTCGACTTCACCCACGACCGCTACACGGGGACCAGCATTCCCAAGAACTTCGCCAGCCGGATCGTGCTCTCCGACGTGGAGCAGGGCGTCGACCGCGAGGTCGTGATCTCCATGAACAACCCCCTGCGCTACGCGGGGGAGACCTTCTATCAGTCGGCGTTCAAGAACGACGACCGCACGACCGTGCTCCAGGTGGTGCGCAATCCCGGCTGGACGATCCCCTACATTGCGGTCCTGATCAGCGCCCTGGGCATGCTCCTGCAGTTCGGCGCGACCCTGCTGCGCACCGTCAAGAAGCGCAAGGCCAAGGCCCAGGCCGCCGCCGCGCCGCCGCCGAGCCGCGTCGCGCGCGGCGCGCTCTACGCCGGGGCGGGGGTGGCGCTGCTCGTCCTCACGCCCTCGCTCTTCCGCTCGGCGGGCCCGCGGGCGCCCTTCGACTTCGCCGACGCGGCCACGCTCCCGGCCTCCTTCCGCGGGCGCGTCAAGCCGCTGGACACGGTCGCCAAGAACTGCCTGCGCGAGCTCGCCGCCCGCGAGCGGATCGCCGAGCACGACCTCGACGCGCTCCCCTGGCTGTGGGAGCTCATGGCCCGCCCGGCGCTGGCCCGGGGCAGGCACTGCTTCCGCGTCGACCACCCGCACCTCAAGGCGACCCTCGAGCTCGAAGAGTCGCGCAAGCTCTTCTCCTACGACGAGCTCCTCCCGCGTCGGACCTGGCTGTTCCAACAAGCCCAAGCGGCAGACGCGATCCCGAGCAAGGACCGCGACGCGTTCCAGCGCGTGGTGCTGCGCCTGGCCAGCGCGATCTCGACCTTCGAGGGCCTGGCCGGCCAGCGCCTGCTGCACCTGATCCCCCCCACCGCGCAGGGCGCAGATTGGACGACCCTCCCCGAGGGGCGCGAGCACCCGGTCGGGGCCGCCTGGAACGGCATGATCTCGGCCTACGGGCGCAACGACCCCGCCGGGTTCAACCGCGAGCTGCACGTCGCCCTGCTCCAGCTCGGCCTCGAGCAGCCAGGCGCGCTGAGCAAGTCGCGCCTGGAGGTCCGCTTCACCACCGCCGACCCCTTCACCCACTGCGCCGTGCTCTACCTGCTCGCGTTCCTGCTCTGCTGCGCGAGCTGGGCCGGCGCTCCTCGGGTCCTGCTCCGCGCCGCGCTGGGGATCACGCTGGTGACCCTCGTCGCCCACACGCTCGGACTCGGCGCGCGGATCTACCTCATGGGCCGACCGCCCGTGACGAACCTCTACTCCTCGGCGGTGTTCATAGGCTGGGGGGCGGTGCTGTTCTCGCTGGCGGTCGAGCGGGTCCAGCGCGACGGCCTCGCGCTCTTCGCGAGCACGGCCACCGCCGCGCTCTCGCTCTTGATCGCGGATCGGCTGGCCCTCGAAGGTGACACGATGGCGGTGCTGCAGGCCGTGCTCGACACCAACTTCTGGCTCGCGACCCACGTCGTGGTGATCACCCTGGGCTACGCGGCCTGCTTCCTCGCAGGGCTGCTGGGGATCAGCTTCGTGGTCCGCGGGCTGTTCTTTCAGGGGCTCGATCGCGAGGGAGCGCGGCGGCTGGCGAGCACGATCTACGGCGTGGTGTGCTTCGCGACCTTGTTCAGCTTCGTGGGCACGATCCTGGGCGGGATCTGGGCCGACCAGTCCTGGGGCCGCTTCTGGGGCTGGGACCCCAAGGAGAACGGGGCCCTGCTGATCGTGCTCTACAACGCCTTGATCCTGCACGCCCGCTGGAGCGGCCTGGCCCGCCAGCGCGGGCTCGCGCTGCTCGCGATCGGGGGCAACGTGGTCACCGCCTGGTCGTGGTTCGGGACGAACCTGCTGGGGGTCGGCCTCCACGCCTACGGCTTCATGGAGGGGCGGCTCTTCTGGCTGCTCGTGTTCGTGGGCTCCCAGCTCGCGCTGATCGGCGCGGGGCTGATCCCGGTCACGGCGTGGCGCTCTCGAGCGGCCTTCCTCAAACCAGGACCTGCGCGAAACCCCTTGCCGGATAAGCAGTAGCGACTGATCGCCGCCCGGGCTTCCGTTGACCTCGCCCCAGAGGGGCTGGTATCATTCGGCCCGCTAGCCGGAGCGGACGAAGGGGTGTGGGCGTGAGTGACCCGTTGGGTGACCTCCTGGTATCGCAGGGACTCATGAGCCAGGCGCAGCTCAAGACCGCCGCCGAGTTCCAGCAGAGCCTCGGCGGAGACCTGCGGACCATCGTCGTCAAGCTCGGCTACGTCAAAGACGCAGACTTGACCGCGCTCATGGCCAGCGAGCAAAACGTCTCGGCGAGCTACGAGATCACCGAGGACATGATCGACTTCGCGACGATCCGCAAGCTGCCCCGGGAGCTGCTCGACAAGCACCAGATCCTCCCGCTGCGCTCGGGCTCGCACTCGGTGGTCCTGGCCATGGCCGACCCCAACAACCTGCAGGCGATCGAGGAGGTGCAGTTCCTCGTCAACCGCAGCGTCGAGCCGGCGGTGGCGACCCAGGCCGCGATCCGCAAGGCCCTGGGCAACCTCGACGAGCTCGAGGGCCGCTACGAAACCAAGCGCCCCCTGGGCGGGCTCTCGCCCGCCAAGGTCCAGCGCCTGCGTGACATGCCGTTCGAAAAGCTGCTGCGCGCCTACCTGGTGTGCCAAATCGAGCGCGGCGCGCTGAGCCTCGACGAGTTGCTCGAGCGCGCGGACTTGATGTAGGCACGGAGAGGAGTCCAGAGATGGAAGCGATCTCGAAGAAGGACCTCGTCAAGGAGTTGAACTCCGGACTTGGCGTCCCGCTGGCCCAGGGCGACCGCCTGGTGGACTCGCTGTTGACCTCGATCAAGGAGCACCTGCTCGGGGGTGACCAGGTCGTGCTCAAGGACTTCGCCGCGATCAAGATCGTGGAGAAGAAGGCGCAGATCGTCAAAGACCCGGAGACCGGGCACCAGTACATCTCCCCGGCCGAGAACGTGGTCAGCTTCGTCCCGATCGACTCGTTCCAGCGCTCGATCGAGAGCGCCAAGCTCTCGAACATCCTGCTCGCGATCCCCGAGGACGACCCCTTCGCCCGCGTGATCCAGTTCTACTTCAGCCGGGTCGGCTGGAAGGTCTCGATCGTCAACGAGAAGCAAGCCTGCCTCGACCTGCTCGGCGACTCTGGCGCCTACCTCACGATCGTGGACTACGCCCTCGAAGGTGCGCAGGAGCTGATCGAGTCGATCAAGTGCAAGAAGTCCAGCAGCATGACGCCGCTCGTCGTGCTCTACCCGGCCGAGAAGGACCCCGACACCTGCACCGACTTCATGGTCCTCCCCGACGAGCATCTCGTCGAGCCCTTCGAGGTCTACACCCTGCTCATGCTCGCGGAGAGCGAGCTCGCGCGCTCCTCCGAGGAGGAGGTGATCTTCGATCAGCAGGTCAACTTCCAGTTCGGCTCCACCGAGGAGGCGCTCGAGCAGGCCAACACGATCGCGGGGGCGCTCTTCAAGGAGAGCGGGCTCGACAACGAAGGGCAGTGGGCGATCGCCGCGGCCTTCCGTGAGGCGATCGGCAACGGCGCCCAGCACGGCAACGGCCACGACCCCGAGAAGCAGATCAAGGTGCTCTACCTCCTCGACAAAGAGAAGGTCACCCTGGTCGTGCAAGACGAGGGCGGCGGCTTCGACCACGAGGCCTACACCGTGCGCGCGAGCACCAAGTCGGCCGAGGAGGCCGCGCGCGAGCGGATCGAGCAGGGCCGCAGCGGCGGGCTGGGGATCAAGCTCATGATGCGCTGCACCGACAAGCTCGAGTACAACGACCTGGGCAACATGCTCACGCTCACGAAGCACCTGCCCCAGGAGTTGAGCAGCGAGGAGGCCCTCGCGGTGCTCACGGCGAGCAGCGCTCAGGCAGCAGACTCGGCAGAGACCGGCTCGAGCGACGGCGCCGAGGGCTGAGCATGCCTCGCCCCTCCTCGCGCCACACGCTGTCGGCTAGCGGCGCTGGGGAGCGGTGATCATGCAGTCGTCCGAGGCGCTGGACGTCCGCCGGCCGGGTTGGTTGGCCCCGCTGCTCGAGCTCTACCTCGAGCTGCGCAAGCCGCTCGACTCCGAGGCCGCCGTCCGGGCGGTGAAGGCCGCGCACCCCGAGGCCGGCGAAGACGAGCTCGCGCGCGCGCTGGCGCTGCGCCGGCTCGAGGCGGTAGGCCTGCACGCCGACCTGACCCTGCTCCCCCCGCGCTTGCGCACGCACCTGCAGCAGCGAGGCTTCTCACCCGAGGACCTCCTGACCCTCGGCCTCCTGACGGTGCGCTGGGACGTGTTCATGGACGTCGCCCAGCTCTACCGCAACTACAGCAGCGCCCGCGAGCGGCAAATGGAGCTGCTCACGGTGGAGGCGCTGGCGCGCTCGGAGCACGCCCTCGCGCGCAAGCTGCGCAAGGCGCACCTCGACTCCATGGTCGGGGTCGTCGACCCCAAGCCCTGGGCGGCGAAGGTCGAGAAGCTGCTCGCGCCGGGCGGGCGCCTGCTGCTCAACGAGGTCTCGCTCTCGATCGGCGTCGGGCTCGCGATCTTGGAGGCTCGGCACCTGGCGGCGACCGCCTCCCTCTACTTCTCGCAGTCGACGATCGAGGAGGAGGGCTTGCTCGAGCTCTACCAGCTCAACCTCGAGCAGAAGTCGCAGCTGGTGGAGGTGCTGATCGCGGTCGCGGGCGCCGACGGGCACGTCGCCCCGAGCGAGAAGACCCTGATCGAGGAGCTCCTGCGCTACGCCCAGCTCCCGGGCGCGGAGGTCAAGCGCCTGCGCAAGCTGCTCAAGCGCGCCCCCGAGCTCGAGCTGAAGCAGATCCCCATGGCGCCGGTCCACCGCCGCTTCGTGCTCGAGCAAGCGATCCTGCTCAGCGTGGTCGACGACGACCAGGACGACCGCGAGCTCGAGCTGCTGCAGCGGGTGGCCCTCTCCCTGGGGGGCAACGAGCGCGAGCTCGAGGAAGCCCTGGTGCGCGTCCTGGCCTTCTACGCGGCCCACCGCGACGCGGTCCTCGACTTCGGCCCGGTCGCCCTGGGGCGCATGCAGGGGCTGATCCGGCGTCGGCTGCAGAAGGTGGTCGCCCAAAACCTGAGCGCACTCATGACCGAGATCAAGGAGACCGGCGAGCTCGCCGTGCTGCTCGGGGCCGCCTCGGTGCGCCCCCTGACCCCGGAGGAGACCACCAAGGTCAAGCTGCAGCTCATGGACGTGTGCCGCTCGATCCCAGCCCTCGCGATCTTCGCCCTCCCCGGGGGCGGGCTGCTGCTCCCGATCCTGATCAAGCTCCTCCCCTTCAAGGTGCTCCCCTCCGCGTTCAACGGGCCCGTGGATGGTTCGGCCGGCTGACGCCGCGCGAACCAACGAACACGGCCCGCCTAAGCGGGCCGTTCAAGCTTGTGGTGGGAATCGAACCCACAACCTCAGCTTTACGAAAGCTGTGCTCTGCCAATTGAGCTACACAAGCTCGGGATCTCAGTTGTCGTTGCGGAGCAACCCCAGATCGAGGGTCAGTTTACCCTCTTTGCCTGAGGTGTAGTCTGCCAAACGTGCGCTGTAGGCGATCCACTTGCCCGGCCTGAGGTTAGCCTCCTCGATCGCCTTGGGGTCCTTGAGGGTCAGCACCACGTGGTCGTCTTCGAGGAGCAGGATCCCCATTTCGGGCGACGCGACCTTGGTGATCTTGCCCTCCCAGTGTACGAACTTGTGCCGGTGCTCGGTCTTCCAGACGTCCTCGAGGCGGTCGGCGTTGACCCGGTCGGTCGCGAGGTAGATCCGCTCCAGCATGCGGTAGCTCACGCTGATCGGCCTGTCCCGACCCGGGTCGGGACGCTCCGGCAAGCTGGTGGCGAACCAGTAGACCCAGCCGACCAGCACGGCGACGATCACCGCGCCGATGGCGGGCCAGGCGAGCTTGCCCCAGTTGAGGGGCGCCTCCGACTCACGGAAGGCCTTGCCGCAGCGGTTGCAGCGCAGCGCCTTCACGGGGTTGAGCGTCTCGCAGAACGGACACTGGGCCTGAGCCTCGGCGTCGTCGTCGCTCGGCTTGCGCTGCTCGATCACGTCGTCCGCCGAGGGGGCGTCGCCGCCGCCGTCGAGGGTGAGCTGCGCCCCGCACTTCCAGCACGAGGTGGCGTCGACCTGGAGTTCGGCTCCGCAGTAGGGGCAGGTTTCCATGGAGTCGCTTCCCTTAGGCCGGCGTCGGCAAGTGCCCGGTGGGCAGGGGCCCCGTGTCGCGGCGCGCACGGCCCTCGGACATCATGTTGATCTCGTCGATCAGCCGGCGCAAGCGCCCGAAGCGGCGGTGGACGAAGGTGAACCCGATCCGCCACAGCGACTGGATCTCCTCCGACTCCTTGCGCTCGACCGGGTGCGGCTCGACGAGCTGGGTGAAGTCTCCCTCGGCGAGCAGGTCGCGGTAGCGCGTGTTGAGCAGCGCCAGCAGGCGAACGCTGGGCTCGCGCCGCAGGCGCAAGATCACCGTGTCGCCGACGTAGCGCAGGGAGTGGTAGGTGCTGTAGAAGAAGTTGATCTCCTTGAGCGCGGTCTCGACGCTGCTCGTGACGCGAAACAGGTTGCGGTCGTAGTTGGAGACCAGCCCCCGCTCGATCAAGTTCTCCCGGATGTACTTCTCCCAGCTCGGCCAGTAGTCGCTGCCGGGGACGTCCATGCACACCACGGGGAGCGGGTCGCACTTGCCCGTCTGCAGCAGGGTCAGCGCCTCGAAGCCCTCGTCCATGGTGCCGAAGCCCCCGGGGAAGAGCACGATCGCGTCGCTCTCCTTGACGAAGTTGAGCTTGCGGGTGAAGAAATACTTGAAGTCGATGTCCTTCGGGTCCCCGTGAATGTAGTCGTTGGAGCGAGCCTCGAAGGGCAGGCTGATGTTCACGCCGAAGCTGTGCTCGCGGGTCGCGCCCTCGTTGCCGGCCGCCATGATCCCGGGTCCCGCGCCCGTGATCACCATGTAGCCCTCCTCGACGCAGCGCTTGGCGAAGAGCCGGCAGAGGTCGTAGAGCGGGCTCTCGGGGGGGGTGCGCGCGGAGCCGAAGATCGAGATCTTGCGCCGCAGGCGGTGGTCCGCGAAGACCACGAAGCTGTTTATGAAGTCCTTGAGCGAGGACGAGAGGATCTTGAGCTCCCCCCGGTCGAGGCCCTGCTCCGGCAGGCGCGCGCAGCGACCCACGATGGAGCGCACCATGTCGAGGTTCGGCGTGTCGTCTGGGTAGAGCGCGAGCAGGCGCGCGACGGCCTCGTCGAGGGCCGCTCGCCGCGGGTCGGCGGTACTGCTGGCGTCGGTCAGGCGAGTCCTCCGTCGAGTGGGTCGTTGAAGTATAGGCCCTGGCGGCCCAGTTGGCAGAGGCGAGTCGCCTCCTCAGTAGCCCCAGGCGACGGTCAACGGGCGCACCCCCAGCCCGAGGGCCGCGCAGCCCAGGAGGCCCACGAGCAGGGTCAAGCCGGGGGACCCGACCAGGGGCTCGGCTCGGCCCTTCTCCTTGACGTGGAACAACACCCGCGCGGTGCGCAGCGCGACCAGCCCGACCCAGGTCAAGCCGAGGGCCATGGGCACCACCAGCCAGGTCAACCCGCCGCGTTGGCCGGCGAGCATGAGGTGCAGCTTGGGGAAGAACCCCGCGGTGAACGGGATCGCGGAGAGCAGGCCGAGGAAGCCCCCGAGGGCGACGCCGAGGAACGCGTTGCGCTGCCCCAGGCCGACGAAGCGCTGCAGCCGGGTGTTGCCCCCCCACCAGCCCTCGGCCATGGTCAGCACCGCGCCGGCGCCGGCGTGGGCGATCAGGCTCGCGCAGGCGTGCCCGGCGAGGGCAGCCTCGACGTGGGCGCCGGGCGCGCCCGCAGCGAGCCCAAAGGCGAACAACGAGGCGTTGCCGATCCCCAGCCAGCACCACAGACGCCGCAGGCAGCGCTGCCGCAGGGCTTGCCAGGTCGAGGCGCAGAGCGAGATCACGGCCAACGCGGCGAGCACACTGCGCCACTCGCTGCCAATCACGGCCTCGAGGTCGTGCAGGCTGCGCGTCAGTCGCCAGCAAGGGATCGTGCCCGCGATCGGCAGCACGCTGAGGATCCAGCCGAGGAGCGCGGCGGGGATTCGCCGGCTGCGGCCCAACCACACCCCACCAGGGAGGAGCAGGGTGAAGGGGCTCAACCCCACACAGAGCAGCACCCCGACCCCGGCCAGCAGCGGACCGCGAGGCGAGGCCCCCGCCCCGATCGCGATGCGGTCGAGGGCGGCGCCGTGGGTGACCCACATGAGCACGCCCGCGCCGGCGAGGGTCGCGGCGATCCCCACCCCGCAGGTCCACACCAGGCCCGCGAGCTCCTGCCCGGCGGCGCGGAGCATGATCCCCAGGGCCACCGCGAGCAGGGCTTCGCCGGCGATCGCGGTGGCGGCGTGGGTGGCCGAGGCCAGCGCGCAGGCGCCCGCCGCCGCGAGCACCAGGGCGCCCGGCGGGACGGCGTCGTGCGGCCGATCGCGCTGGAGGGTGATCGCGAGCACGGTCGCCGCGAGGGCGACGAGCTGCGCGAAGTCGGTCGCTGCGTCCTGGGCCCAGAGCCCGGTGACCATGTCGAACAGGCTCAAGCGCCCGCTGAGGACCACCGCGCCCATGCCCATGCACACCCCCGCCGCGAGCGCAGGGGTCCGCGCGTTGGTCGAGAGCGGAGGCGCGAGGAGCAGCACACCGAGCAGGGCCAGGATCAGGGCGACGAGCACGGCCTCAGTCCGTCAGCAGTTGGAGGAAGCCGTGGAGCCAGGTGTGCACGCCGTCGAGGAGCAGCCGCGGGTGGAGCCCGAGGAACACACTCAACACCAGGGCCGGAGTGATCACCGACGCCTCCGCCGCGCGCAGCTCCCCGCGAGGCAAGTCACCGCCCCGCGCCCAGAAGCGCTGCAAGAGCAGGTAGACCGCGGCGGGGCTCATGAGCAAGCCGGCGATCACCCAGGGCGCGATCCAGGGCTCGATCAGCCCCGACTGCCAGGAGCCGTAGAGCGCGAGCAGCCCGCCGACGAAGGCGCCCCCGCCGGGGACCAGCGCCAGGGTGAGGAACAGACCCGAGGTCACGAGCGCGAGGCGCGGAGCCGAGTGAGCCAGCCCGGCGCAGTGGGGCAAGCGCTCGACGCCTCGCCGGCGGAGCATGCCGAGGGCCATGCAGACCCCCGCCGCGGCGATCCCGTGGGTCACGCTCAAGAGCAAGCCGCCGGCCAGGCTCGCCGGGGTCAGGCTCACCAGCGCGAACACGAACAGGCCGCCGTGCAGGATCGTGAGGCTGGTCAAGAGGCGCGACAGCCGCCGACGCCCGAGGGAGGTGAGCCCCGCGAACACGACGGTCACCCCCGCGACCACCCCGAGCGCGGTGACGACCCCAGGGCTGGTCACCACGTCGGGGCACAGCGGCCAGGTAAAGCGCAGCAGCCCGAAGACCCCGGTCTTGACGAACGCGCCCTGCACCATGGCCGAAGCCGGCGCCGAGGCGTGCTCCTGGAGCGCCCCGATCCAGCCGTGCAGGGGCACGAGGGGCAAGCGCACCGCGCAGCCGACGAACAGGCCGACGAACGCCAACCGCTGCAGCTCGGGGGAGATCCCCTCTCGCGCGGCCACCTCGGCGAGGGCGAGCAGGTTGAAGCTCGGGCCGTCGGGAGCGTGCAGGGCCAGGGCCCCCAGGGCCACCAGCAGGCCCACCGAGCTCAGGGCGTGAGGGATCACGAAGCGCAGCGCGGCGCCCGCGCGCTCGGGGCCGCCGCGCCCGGTGGCGACCATCAGGTAGGCGGGCAGCAAGCTCAGCACCCAGAAGTTGAACAGGAGCACGGCGTCCAAGGAGAGGAACACTCCGAGGAGCCCCGCCTGCAGGCAGAGCAGGAGCACACACTGCCGGCGGACGTGGTTCCCGCGCCGAACCCCGCCGATCACCAACAACGCGATCAGCTGCGTGAGGCAGACGAGCGCGGCGCTGAGGCCGTCGAGGGCCAGGAAGTAGCTCACGCCGAGCTGGGGGATCCACGCGCGATACTCGATCCGGCGGAACCCCCGCCGCTGGACGCCGTAGGCGACCCGGCGGAACTCGCGCAGGTCGAGGCGCAGCGACTCGAAGCTGGCGGTCAGCTCCGCCACGCGGGCGCGGGCCAGGAGCAGCCCCTGCTCCGCGCGCTCGACCTCGACCGGGGGCTGGCCGAGCTGCACCACCTCGCGCCGCCGGAGGAGCGCCGTGCGCACCCCTGCCAGCGCCTCGAGCGCGTCGCGCACCTCCTCGCTCTCGGGCTCCTGACCGCGCAAGAGGTCGCGCATGACCTCCCGGGTGTCGGGGTCGGAGAGCCCCGCGCGGTCGAGCGCCCGCTCGAGGATCCCGCCCGAAGCCTCGTAGGCGGCCTGCAGGTCCGCGGCGCTGTCACGCTCGATGTCGAGGAACGCCCACAGCCCCAACCCCAGCCCCAGCACGGACCCCCCGACCGCCACCCAGCGACACCAACGCCGCGGCGCCGCCGCGACGCAGAGCGCGGTCAAGAGCGGCAGGCCGATCAGCAACGAGAGGACGGGGAAGGACATGCGCTCCGGGGGGTGGGAGGGCGACCGAGCTGGCCCCCAGTCTCCCCCGGAGGCGAAGCCGACGCCAGGACGTAGCCTCGGGAAGAATCCGCTTGAAGCGCGTGACAGATTCCTCCACACTCGCAGTCGAAGCGTTTCCACCGCACCGAGAGAGGTGATTCATGACGGTCGTTGCACCCACTTCGCTCGCGACCTGCGGATCGCGGTAGCCCCGCCCCTCGCTCTGCCCTAGAGGCGCTGCTCCTGCTCACGGTGTGCTCGAGGCACCCGTGATCCCACCTCCGAGGTCCCACGAGCCCCGGTCGAACACGACCGGCCGGCGCGCCCTGCGCGCCTCCCCGCCCGACCTTCGTCCGGCGGGTCGAAGCTCTACCTCACCCCGATCCCAGAAGCAGACCCTTGAACAACGACCTGACCGCATGGGGCTGGCGGGCCCCTTCCCTCGCCGCTGACTCCGACTCCCCCCTCGAACCCCACCTCGATCCGAAGCACCTCGCCCGCGTGGTCGCCGAACACCGCGACGGCTGCCGCCTGGTGACCGCCAGCGGCGAGCGCCGCGGCGCCCCCACGGGCAAGCTCCGTCACCGCGCGGAGCAAGGCGGCCTGACGCCGACCGTCGGCGATTGGGTGCGCCTCCTCCCCCCCGAGCCCAGCGGCCCGGTGCGGATCGCGGAGGTGCTCCCCCGCCGCTCGACGCTGCAGCGCCATGACCCCGACCAAACCGGGGCCCAGGTGCTCGCGGCGAACGTGGACCGCGCCTTCGTGGTCACCTCGGCCAACGACGACTTCAACCTCGGCCGACTCGAGCGCTTCCTGACCGCGATCTACGACGGCGGCGTGAACCCCGGGGTGATCGTCTCCAAGACCGACCTCGTCGAGGACGCTCAGGCCCTCGTCGATCAGGTCGAAGCCCTCGGCCTCGGGATCCCCGTGTTCGCGCTCTCGACCCACGACCCGGCCTCCCTCGAGGCCTTCGCGGCGGCGCTCCGCCCAGCGGAGACCCTGGCGCTCCTGGGCTCCTCGGGCGTCGGCAAGTCGACGCTGGTGAACTGGCTGCTCGGCGAGGAGGTGCAGCGTGTGCTCGGCCTCCGCGACGACCTCTACCGCGGGCGGCACACCACCACCCACCGCCAGCTGTTCCTGCTCCCGAGCGGCGCGCTCTTGATCGACACCCCCGGGCTGCGACAGATCCAGGTGTGGGACGGAGCCGCGCTCGAGACGACCTTCCAAGACCTCGAGGCGCTGGGCGCCGCCTGCCGCTTCCGCGACTGCGCCCACGACGGCGAGCCTGGCTGCGCGGTGGAGCGCGCGATCGACGCGGGCGAGCTCTCGCCGCGGCGTCTGAGCGCCTACCGCAAGCTGACCCGCGAGCGCGCGCACCTCCAGGGCCGCCGCGACGCCCGCGCCCGGCACGAACAGCGCCAACGCGCCAAGCGCCTCACCCGCGCCGTGCGCGACGCCCAGCGCCGGGTCGACCGCTGGTGAGGCCTTCGGGCGGCCGACGCCGCGCCAACCCGGGTTTACCGCCGCGGTTTACACTGCCCCCATGAGCGAAGCGCACGACGAGCAGCCCGACTACCCGGGCGAGTGGGAAATGGTCGAGGACACCGGCGCAGGGATCCGCCAGTTCAGGCAGCGAGTGCACGGCGGGTGGCTGGTGCTGGTCTCGATCGAAGAGACCAGCAGCACGGTGTTCCTCCCCGATCCGACCCACGCCTGGAACCCACCGATCAAGCAGACCCGCAAGCGCAGCGACTTCTTCTAGATCGAGCGGACCGAACCAAAACACGCCCGCGCGCGACCTTATCGGGCCACGCGCGGGCGAGGGATCGGGTGCAAAGAAACATCAAGGAGAAGGCAAGCGGGGCCCTCCTAGGCCCCCAGGGTCGGGTGGGTGTTTACTGCAGGGGAGCCCCTGCGGTGATCCATTGCTGCACGGTGGTCGCCGCGGCGCCGCCGGCCGGCCAGGGGCCGCCGCCGCCGTGGCCCGCGCCGCCCGCGGCCTTGACCAGCAGGTTCGAGGCGGCGGGGTCCGCCAGGTTGACCTGGGCGGTGACCGCGGCGTGGGAGCCCGCGTCGTCAGCCGCGCTGTAGAGCATGGCCGTGCCGACGATCCCGGTGTTGGTGTGGCAGGCGTTGCAGTTGAGGGCGAGCAGCGGCTTGATGTCCGCAATGAAGGTCGGACCGCTCGAGGCGGGCGGTGTGCTCGCCGGGGGGGTGCTCGCCGGCGGCGCGGCGGGCGGAGCGATAATGCTGTCCGCGGTGCGCAGCACGAGCAGGGCGCCGGTCGCGTTGGCGCTGCCGAGGTAGAAGCGCCCGCCGCCGAGGGGCACCAGGCTCGTGATCGTGGTGTGGGCGGGCAGGCCGCTCTCGTCGTTCCAGAGCCCGTTGGCGTCGCGGTAGCTGAGCTGGCCACCCGCGGTGCCGACGTAGATCGTGTCGTCTTCCCAGGCGAGGGCGGTCGGCGCGTCGCCGCTGTAGCTGCGCACCACGTCGAA
>JAGQRJ010000827.1 GCA_020425635.1 Planctomycetota bacterium
CCTCCGCGGAGGTCGCGGCGCAGCGCGAGCTCGAGCGAGCCCTGGCCGAGGTCGAGCAGCTTCAGCTCGAGGGGGCGCCCGCGGCCAGCCTCACCCGCCACCTGAACCGCGCGATCGAGCTCAGCGCCGACCCCGGGCAGCGCGCCGACCTGCGCCGACGCGTCGCCGACGTGGCCGAGCGCGAGGAGGCGATCGCGCTCGCGCGGCGGCTGAATCAGGAGCTCGTGCTCCACAACGCCGTGCGCGAAGATCCCCGGCGCGCGCAGGAGACCGCCGAGCGCCTGCGCGGCGTGCCCCGCGAGTCGCTCCCGCCCGCGCTGGCCGAGGAGCTCGCCGCGACCCTCGGCGTCTACGGCGCGCGGGTCGAGCTCTACGGGGTCCTCGAGCGCCTGCTCCGCGCCGCGGGCGACTTCCAGGCCGGGCAGGAGGCGTCTCGCGACTACTTCCTGCTCTGCGAGCGGCTGGGCGAGCGCTACCCGGAGGTCCGCCGCGAGGGGCTCGAGATCAAGCTCCAGCTCCTCGAGCAGTGGGAGGCCTTCATGCCGCACCTGGTGGGGATCTTGCGCGGGCTGACCCTCAACCGCCTCGACCGCCCCGCCGACGCCCAGGCGGTGTTCCAGCGCGCGGCGCAGCTCCCTGGCAGCCGCGCGTTCTTCGACGAGCTCGTGCGGGACCCGACCCGGCTCTTCTCGCTGGAGGAGCTGGGCGTGGCCCGGCGCATGATGGGCTTCTAGCTGGCGAGCGAGCTTTGCCCCGGACGTCTCGACCCGCGCCCCGCTGAGCCTAGACCACGAAGCGGGTGAGCAGATACGCCGCGCCGAAGCAGGCGGCGGAGCTGAGCTGGGTCGCATACAGCCAACGCAGGCTCTGGCGCGCTGGCTCGGGGCGGGGGGAGCGCGTGCGGCGGGTCACGTGGGCGCCCTGGTTGGCGCAGCCGAGGGTCGCGCAGCCGCGGGGCACGCAGCCGGGGTGGTAGAGCGTCGCGCAGTCGGCGCAGCGCAGCAGGGTCTCGCCCTGACCCATGAGCGAGTCGTGGCAGTAGGGGCAGCGCTGGTGCGGGCTGAGCTGCACCTCGCCGCGCAGCACGTGGGTCGGGGTGACGGGAAAGAAGCGTGGCGAACCCATGGGCGTGTCTCCCTGCAGGGGAATCACAGCCGAGGCCCGAAGCTGGGGGTTGGTGAATCCTCGGGGCGGTGCGCTAAGGAGTTAACGCAGCCCACGACGCGAACCCCGGCGCCCCCTCGGGCTCCGGCGTGCCCTACACTCGCGGTATGTCCCGCGCGCCGCTCCTGCTCTTGCCCCTCTCTTTGCTCCTGGCCGGCTGCCCCGGCGAGACCTCCCCGAGCGCTCCCGCCGCGCCCCCGCCGGCCGAGGCGCCGGCGAGCTGCAGCGCGTGCCACGCCCTGCCGCCGGTCGACGCGCTCCCGGCCGCGCGCTTCGCCGAGGTGATCCCGACCATGCGCGACATGCCGACCCCGGCGGGGGTCGAGTCGGTGAGCGAGGCCGACGTGGCCGGCGCAGTGGCCTACTACCTCGCCCACGCGCCCCAGGCGCTGCCGACCCTCGCGGCTGCGCCCGCCGAGGCGCGGCTGCGCTTCGAGGTCGCGCGCTACACGCCGCGCGGGGTCAAGGACGGCGGGCTGCCCTCGGTGAGCTTCCTCGCGTTCACCCCGCTCTCCGACGCGCAGAAGCTCGACCTCGTGATCAGCGACATGCGCGCCCAGGCGCTCATGCTGCTCCCGGCCTGGGCCCCCGCCGAGCACCGCTACGTGCGCCCGCTGGCGGGCAAGGTCAACTACCCGGCCCACGTGCGCCTGCGCGACCTCGACGCCGACGGGCGGGTCGATCTGCTGGTGGCTGGGCTGGGCGGCATGCAGCCGGTGAACACCCGCAAGGGCAGCGCGCTGGTGCTGCTGCAGAACGCGCAGCGCAAGTTCGACGCCCACGCCGTGCTGCCCCAGGCCGGGCGGGTCGTCGACCTGAACGCGGCGGACCTCGACGGCGACGGCGACCTCGACCTGACCGTGTGCGCCTTTGGCTGGCGCGGTCCGGGGCAGCTGCTCGTGCTCGAGCGCGGCGAGGGGCTGGCCTTCACCCCGCGCGTGCTCGACGAGCGCGACGGCTACCTCGACGCCGCGCCCCTCGACCTCGACGGCGACGGCGACCTCGACCTGGTCACGCTGCTCGCCCAGGAGCACGAGCAGCTCGTGGCCTGGATCAACCAGGGGGCGCTGGGGTTCCGCCAGCAGGTGCTGCACCGCGCGCCGCACCCGGCCTGGGGCTACTCGGGGCTGGCCCTGGTCGACATGGACGGCGACGGCGACCAGGACGCGCTGGTGAGCAACGGCGACGCCCTGGACGACGACCTGCTCAAGCCCTACCACGGGGTGAGCTGGCTGGAGAACCAGAGCCAGGGGGCGACCCTGCGCTTCGTGGAGCGGCGGGCCGGCGCCCTGTGCGGCTGCGAGCGCGCGGTGGCCACGGACCTCGACGGCGACGGCGACCTCGACGTGGTGGCCTGCAGCTTCCTCCCCCAGCTCGGGCCCCAGGCCTGGGTCGAGGCGGACCTGGCCTCGGTGGTGTGGTTCGAGCGGGGCGGGGAGGGGGACCCCGCCGACTGGACGTGGACCCCGCGCGCCCTGGAGCGGCACCGCTGCGTCCACCCCACCCTGGACGCGGCGGAC
>JAGQRJ010000828.1 GCA_020425635.1 Planctomycetota bacterium
AACGCTGAGGCGCGGAGGACGCGGAGGATTCGCAGAGGACGCGCCTGCCTGCCTGGCGAGGAGGCCCGGCACGGGGGGTCGCGGGATCAGGGACGGTGTTGGTGCCAGGAAGAAGGCGACGCGGGGGAGCGCGACGGCGGGCGGAGACAAGCTCCGCCCCTACGGCTTGGTGGCCTGAGGTTTTCAGGATCGGAGTCGGTGTCGGTGTCGGAGTCGGCGTCGGAGTCGGAGTCGGAGTCGGAGTCGGAGTCGGAGTCGGAGTCGGTTTCGGAGTCGGCGTCGGCGTCGGCGTAGGAGTCGGCGTCGGCGTAGGAGTCGACGTCGGCGTCGGACTTGCCGGCGTCGGAGTCGGCGTCGGTGTCGGTCTCGGCCTCACCCCGCAGGCGCGAAGCTCCTCTGCCTCAGACGCCGCGCACGTGCTGCACGTCGCCGCTCATGAGCGCGAGCTCGGGGCCCGAGTCGGGCTGGATCCGCAGCGCGCCCGAGGGGGCCAGCCCGAGCGCGATCCCCTCCAGCGGCCGACCGTCGACCTCCGCGCGGACGCGGGCGCCGAGGAGCGCGGACTTGCCTGCGAGGCCCGCGCGCAGGGGCGCGAGGTCGTTGGCCTCCAGCTGGTCGAGGCGCAGCCGGAGCGCGGTCAGCAAGCGCTCGAGGACCGCGGGTCGGCGGGGCGCGCTCGCCGTTTCGGCCAGGCTGATCGCCTCGGGGGGCAGCGCCGCGGGGTCGGTCTCCACGTTGACCCCCAGCCCGATCACCGCGCGGGGGCGCGGCCCCTGATAGGCGACCTCGACCAGGATCCCGGCGACCTTGCGGCCCTCGATCCACACGTCGTTGGGCCACTTGAGCTGCGCGGGGACCCCCAGCGCTTCCAGGGCCTCGCACAGGCTCAGCCCCGCCACCAGGCTCAGGGGGTAGCGCGCCAGGACCTCCGGCTCGAGCCTGAGCAAGAGGCTCACGTAGAGCCCCCCGGGCGGCGAGCTGAACGCACGCCCTGCTCGCCCGCGGCCCGCGCTCTGAGCTTCGGCCACCACGAGCTGGCCCGCGGCGGCGCCGGCCTCGGCGAGGGCGGCCAGGCGGTCGTTGGTCGACCCCAGCGTCGGGTGGAACTCCAGGGGGCCGAACCCGCTGCGGGCTGCCGCTCGCGCGGCGGTCTCGGCGTTCCAGCTGCAGGCAGGCATGCCGGCACCATAGCAGCCGACGGGCTTTACAACTGCCAAGGCGTCCAGTATCTTCACGCCACCGGGACGGGCCTTAAGCCCTTGAGTTGCAACGCCTCTGTGGCGCGAGCGGCGGGGCGGGGCCCGGGGTCATTTCGAGGAAGGGACGTCTCCCATGTGGCAACGGATCAAGCGCATTTTCCGCTCGATCATCGGATGGTTCGTGGAGCTGGGTGAAGACCCGGTGCTGATTCTGAAGCAGAACATCCGCGACCTCGAAGATCAGGTCCCCGTCATGAACGAGAACCTGGCCATGCTCAAGGCCCAGGTCAACCTGACCGAGAAGGAGCTCCACCGGCTGAACGCCAAGGAGGCCGAGCTCACCGCCAAGATCAAGGCCGCCCTCAAGGGTCAGCGCCGCGATATCGCGCTGAACTTCGCGACCACCCTCGAAGAGGTCCGCAAGGAGAAGGGCACCCAGGAGCGGCAGCACGGACACGCCAAGGAGGCCTTCGAGAAGGCGCAGAAGATCAAGCGCGCGTTCATGCTCGAGAAGGAGCGCAAGATCCAGGAGGCCAAGCGCGCGCTTAACAGCAAGCGCCAGAGCGAGTGGAACAAGAAGGTCGCCGACGCCATGGGCTCCTTCCAGGTGGCCGGGATCGACCAGACCCACGACGAAATGATCGACAAGATCGAGCGCGAGGCGGCCCAAAACGAGGCGCGGCTCGAAATGGCCATGGACAGCGTGGCCAGCGAGACCTACGACATCGAGGTCGAGGCCAAGAACCTCCAGGCCAACGAGACCCTGCGCCAGTTCGAAATGGAAATGGGCATGGCGGCCGACACCTCGGCGCCGCCGGAGGCGGCCTCCAAGGACAAGACCATAGGAGACCTCGAGCGCGAGTTCGCCGAGTAGTCGCCTTTACTCACTCGAAATCAATTCCCCTCGCGCCGCTCCTCTGCGGCGCGCCCGACCGGCGGCGCGGACCGTCAAGGAGACCAGGGTGTCAGGAACTACCATCAAGCCCGGCGGCGTGATTCTGATCATCGGCTTTGCGGCCGCGATCGTTGGCTTCGGCGTCTACGCCTACCAGAAGGAGAAGAACCCCACTCCTCCCGTCACCAACAACGGCGGCGGCAGCGGCTCGGGCAGCAACAACGGCGGCGCCGCGACGAACGGCGGGGGCACCACCGGCGGCGGCGAGGCCGGCGGGGAGGTCCTCGGCGGGACCACACAGAAGGAGTTCAAGGAGGTCGGCCGCGCAGGCGCCCCCCAACTCTCGGTGCCCAAGGGCAGCTACGCCTGGGACGACGCCAACCCGACCGTGGTCTTCCCGATCAACATTTGGGCGGGCTGGGGCCCGATCATCGCCGCCAACGACGGCTTCGCCCCCGGGTCGCCGCGCTCGGTGTTCAAGAAGTACGGCTTCAACGTCGAGCTGCGCCTGATCGACGACCCCGTGCAGACCGCCGAGGCCTACGCCAGCGGCCAGGCCCACACCATGTGGGGCACCCTGGACATGATCGCGCTGTTCGCGCCCGAGCTGAAGAAGGTCGGCCTGACCCCGAAGGTCTTCCAGCAGGTCGACTGGTCCCAGGGCGGCGACGGGATCGTGGTCCGCTCTTCGATCCGCTCGGTCAAGGACCTCGCGGGCAAGACGATCGCGCTCTGCCAGAACTCGCCCTCGCACTACTACATTCTGCGCCTGCTCGCCGACGTCGGGCTCTCGCACCGCGACGTGAACTTCCGCTTCACCCAGACCGCCTTCGGCGCCTCGGCGCTGTTCGCGCAGGACCCGCGGGTCCATGCCTGCGTGTCGTGGGCGCCTGACATTTACACCCTCACCGAGACGAACAAGAGCGTCCGGCTGCTCTCGACGACCGCCGACGCGGCCAACGTGATCGCCGACGTGTGGGCCGCGCGCCCCGACTTCGCCAGCGATCACCCCGACGTGATCAAGGGCCTGGTCAAGGGGATCTTCGAGGGGGTCGACCTGCTCGCCCAGAACCCGGACCGCGTCGCGGCGCTGATGGCCTCGGGCTATCACTTCCCCGTCGACGAGTGCAAGGGCATGCTCGGCGACGCCTACTCGACCGGCCTCGCGGACAACGTGCAGTTCTTCGACAAGGGCAACGCGGCGGGCTTCGCCGCGACCTGGGAGAGCGCGGTCGACCTCTACGGCAAGTACGGCGCGGTCGCGAACCCCGTGTCCGCCGACGAGGTCCTCGACACCTCGGCGGTCATGGGGCTCAAGGGCGAGAACGCCTTCCCGCACCAGACCGCGCAGAAGATCGGCTTCACCCCGCCCAAGCTCGACCTGGGCAGCGTGGAAATGTCCGAGAGCGAGGAGATCCTCCGGGTCACCCACCGGATCCAGTTCGAGGCCAACGCGTCGAAGCTCGACGAGAAGGTCGACCCCACGCTCCCCGACACGCTCAAGAAGATCGAGTCGCTCGCCAAGCGCTTCAGCGGCGCCATGATCATCATCGAGGGCAACGTCGACACCTCGAAGCGCAGCCAGTTCAACGCCATGGGCGCGCGGGTCATGGCCAAGATGTCCGAGCGCGTGCAGCAGCTCAGCCAGGAGCGCGCCGACTCGGTGCGCGCGGCCCTGCTCAAGAAGTTCCCCGGCGAGGACAACCGCTTCGTCGCGATCGGGAACGGCTGGGACAACCCGATCGACCTCGTGCACCACGAGAAGAACCGCCGGGTCGACGTCCGCGTCGTCCGCGTCGAGTAGGCAGAGCGGCCTCAAGGAGGACTCCATGGCAGCGCCTCCCGAGGACGCTCGACCCGAGGACGAGCCCGAGGCTGGGGCAGCGGACGCCGAGGCGCCCGCGCCCGGCGTCGAGCTCAAGCCGCCTGGCGCGGCCTCGGCCCCGTCGAGCGAGGACGACGCCGAGGCGGCCGCCGCGCTCGAGGAGTTCGCGGCCGTGGCCGGGGAGCCCTCTGCCTCCGAGGTGACCCCGCAGCGCCACGCCCCGGTCGACGACGCGCCGGCCGCGGCCTCGGCCGCGCCTTCGCGCCCGGTCGTCGACGACCAGCCGCGCTCCGCAGAGCCCCCGGCCACCCCGTACGGCCACCTGCTGCGGATTCGCGGCGACGTCGACCAGACCAAGGCGATCGGGCTGTTCCTCGCCGGGCTCTGCGCGTTCGGGCTCCTGTGGCTGTTCCTGACCGCGGGCTCGCCCGACCCGCGCGAGCACAACGCGGCGATCGGGGCCGACGGCCGGGTCGCGGTGCCCGACGCCCTCGACCAGGACGCGCGGGTCTACGTCAACGGCTACGCCCAGGTCGAGGACTACACCGCCGAAGACGCCCCCAGCGACCGCGAGTTCTTCCTCGAGGGCGGCAGCGAGACCCGGCTGCGCTTCGACCCGAGCCTGGCCGGCCAGGAGGTGACCTTCGGCTACGACCTCGGGTCCCAGCCGATCGTGTCGGCGTTCCTGCTCCCCAAGCCGAGCAAGGTGTTCAGCGCGCTGATCGAGCTGTTCACGGGGCCGGCCTACATGGTCTCGGTCAGCCACCCCGACTGGAAGCAGGAGCAGCGCGAGGTCTACCTCAGCGCCAGCGAAGGCGCTGCGCTGGAGGCCTACCGCGTCGGCTCCATGGACGACCAGTCCCCCGTCCCTCCCCCCCAGGTCGTGGCCCCCGGCACCGACTTCGTCCTCGACGGCGAGATCGCGATCGCGCTCCCGCCTCAGGGCTTCCGCGCGGGCTTGGTGTCCACGGTCAAGCGCACCCTGATCGGCTTCCTCTGCGCGACCCTGATCTGCTTCCCGCTCGGGGTGCTCGCGGGGACCTTCCC
This sequence comes from Planctomycetota bacterium, assembly GCA_020425635.1. Classification (GTDB taxonomy): domain Bacteria; phylum Planctomycetota; class J058; order J058; family J058; genus JAGQRJ01. The sequence goes on from JAGQRJ010000828.1 coordinate 4,967, forward strand.
CCCGATCAAGCGCCTGATCTCCCCGGTCGAGATCGCGGGCGGCTACACCCCGCCGGTGGTGCTCGTGCCGCTGGTGGTCGCGGTCAGCTCCTTCCTCAGCAACCCCGACAGCTTGAATTGGTCGCCGGCCTGGGCGGCCGACGGCGCGCGGGTGGGCTTCTTCCTCGTGCTCGTGATCAGCTTCTGGCTCTACCCGCTGGTGACCAAGGAGATCGAGTCGGTCCACGAGATCTACATCAACACGGGCTACACCCTCGGCGCGAACCGCTGGCAGGTCGTGCGCCACGTCATGATCCCGATCTCGCTGGCCAACGTGTGGGAGCACCTGCGGGCCTGCTACGCCATCGGCTGGGCCTCGATCATCCTCGCCGAGGGCTACGGCCCCGGGAAGGTGACCGGCGAGTTCGGGATCGGGTTCTTCATGGTCGAAATGCAGCGTCGCCACAAAATGGAGAACTACTTCGCGGCCCTGATCGCGATCGTGATCACGGGGATCGTGATCGACTACGGGTTCAAGCTCCTGGGGCGCTGGCTGTTCCCCTACCGGGAGGCCGCGTGAGCAAGAACGTCCCCGTCGTCGAGTTCAAGCAGGTCGGCAAGACCTTCATCAGCCCCGACGGGACCCCGCACGAGGCGATCCGCGACGTGAACTTCTGCGTCGAGGACCTCGACGACGAGGGCGAGTTCATCGCGCTCCTCGGCCCCTCGGGCTGCGGGAAGTCCACGATCCTGAACCTGATCGCGGGCCTGGAGCCCGTGCACCCCGCGACGACCGGCGAGGTGCTCGTGTTCGGCCAGCCGGTCCACGGGCCAGGGCCAGACCGCGGCATGGTGTTCCAGAGCTACTCCTCGTTCCCCTGCTACAACGTGCTCGACAACGTCGCCTTCGGGCTCAAGCTGCAGGGGGTCGAGAAGGACGAGCGCGAAGAGCGGGCCATGCGCTGGATCAAGCGCGTGCAGCTCGCCGGCAGCGAGAAGAAGTATCCGCACCAGCTCTCGGGCGGCATGCGGCAGCGGGTCGCGATCGCGCGCACGCTGGCGATCCACCCGCGGATCATTCTCATGGACGAGCCCTTCGGCGCGCTCGACCGCGTCACCCGCTGGGGCATGCAGGACCTCCTCGTCGAGCTCTGGCGCGAGGTCGAGGCGACCGTGTTCCTGATCACCCACGACATCGCCGAGGCGGTCTACCTCGGCGACCGCGTGTTCATCATGAGCGAGGGCCCGGGGACGATCGTCGAGGTCGTCGACGTCCCCGCGCCGAGCGGCGACGCGGCGACGACCCAGCGCACGGAGGCCTTCTCGAACCTGGTGCACACCGTCTCGCAGAAGTTCGAGAAGCACATTCCCCAAATGGGGAGCGCATGAGCGACGACGGGGTCGACGCCCAGGAGCTGCGCCTGCGGCGCGAGCTCTCGCAGATCAAGGAGCGCTGGCTCAAGGACCGAGACGAGGACATCAGCTACCTCTCCGAGGCGTTCCACTACCACTACAACCTGATCTCGGTCGGCGGGCTGGGGATCCTGACCCTCATGTCGGCCTTCCTCGCGACGCCCATGTTCCCCTTGTTCGCGGCCTTGCTCGTGGCCTGGGAGTTCGTGTGGCTGACCCTCGGGAGCACCAACGAGCGCTTCCGACGCATGATCCGCGCCAACAAGAACGCCGAGGTCCTCGCGCTGCGCGAGCAGAAGCGCGAGCGCAGCCTGCTGAGCCTGCCCGTGCACATGCGCGCTCAGCACGAGGCCGTGCAGGCGCTGGCCCAGGAGATCCGCGGGCAGGCCGAAGACGCCGAAGACGGGCAGGTCGAGCACCTCGACGACACCCTCGCGAAGCTCGACTTCATGTTGGAGCAGCACGCGCGCATGCTGACCTCGCTCAACCGGATCGAGTCGAACCTCGACACCCCCGAGAGCGACAACCTCCCGCGGAGGATCGAGGCGCTCTCGGCCGAGGTCGCAGGGCTCGCGGCCGGGCGGATCAAGACGGCCAAGGAGCAAAACCTGGCCGTGCTCAACCAACGCCTGCAGCGCTTGGAGAAGAGCCGCGAGGAGCGCGAATACCTCCAGGTCAGCCTCGACACCCTCGAGAACACCCTCAAGCTGGTGCGCGAGCGCGTGGTCGCCGCCACCTCGGTCCAGGGGATCGCCTCGAGCCTCGACGAGGTCGTGATCGAGCTCGGCCGGCACCGGGAGTTCATGGACGAGGTCGAGGCCCAAATGACCATGGGCAGCGTCCCCTCCGCGCCGACGGGCGAGGAGGAAGAGGACCCTCCGGAGCAGGTCCGGGCCTGAGGCCGCGCCGCGGTCGGAGAGCGCTAAGTTCCACGAATCGTTGCGCTTATCGCCGAAGGGCGTGGCGCATATGTGCGCCGAATCCGCGCCTCGCCGTGTCTAAGTCCATTGCCCGTCGTAGTCGGCGATGGTCTGAACCATGCTTTCGTTCCTGGAGGAGAGGGTTCTACGAGGGGCATGCGACGCAATTCGGGTGTGCTGCTGGGCTTGCTGCTCTGCCTCGTGGGCGGGGCGCGGGCGCAGGAAGGGGACCCCCGGTTCGGCATGGAGTTCGAATTCGCCGGCCGGGGAAACCGGATCGTGCGCTTCGAGGAGATGCCCTTCGAGAACTACGAGCGCCTGCTGCGCGTGGTGGTCGAGCACTTCGGCGGTGACCCGAGCACGATCCGGCGCGTCGACTTCACCAAGCCCACGACCCTGCCCGCCTACCCCGACGGCAAGCGGCCCCTGTTCAAGGCCGAGTGGGACGACCCCCGCGGGCGGACCTGGACGATCGAGCCCGAATACGTGGCCAGCATGGGCCTCGACGGCTACGAGCTCGTGACCCCGGTCCTCGACGACACGACGGACCTGGAGCGAATCCTCGACAAGCTCGCGGCCAGCGGCCTGGTGCGCGAGGGGCTCAAGAGCGGGGTGCACCTCACCGTCGGCGGCGAGCGGCTCGTCGGACCCGGCGGCGACGCGCGCGCGCTGACGAACCTGATCCTGCTCCACGAGAACCTCGAGCCCCTCCTGCGGCGCATGTTCCAGCCGGTGCGCGGCGGGGGCCACTCGAACCGCTTCGCGCGCTCGCTCGCGGTCGACCACCCCCAGCTGCTCGAGGCGATCGGCGCGCTGCCCGCGGAGGGGCGCACCGTCGAGGCGCTGACCGAGCTCTTCGCGCGCTACGACGCGCGCGAAGCCGAGATTCAGGGCTCGAAGATCGGCGAGAGCTCGCAGTCGAAGATGTGGAAATACCGCAGCCTGAACCTGGCCAAGATCCTCCCGATCAACCCCGAGCACGGGGCGAGCCACCGCGTGGTCGAGTTCCGCATGTTCGACCTCGGGACCCCGGAGGCGCACCGCCTGCAGGCGCGGCTCTACCGGCGCCTGGTGCGCTACGCGGCGGAGCTCGCGGCCCGCGGCGAGCGCGTGACCTACCGACCGCGCGCCCCCATGCCCGCTGGCGAGGACCCCTCGGTCTACAACACGCCCCAGGACGCCGAGGAGGCCAAGCGCGAGGCCCGGGCGCTGCTCGAGCGCCTCGGTCTGGACCCAACCGAGTTCGAGGGCTTGCTCGAGCGCTCGATCCGCCCGCGCGAGCTCTACACCCGCGCCGAGTTCGACGAGCGGATCACGACCCTCGGCGAGGGCTCCACGGATTTCCGCTACCGCTTCGAGCTCCGCGGGAAGGGCTGGGGCGTGGTCGCGCTGTTGCAGCCGATCGACCCCGAGGTCCGCGCGCGCTGGGGGAGCATGTCCCAGGGTGACCGGCGCGCCTACTTCGAGCGCGTCGTCGGCGACCAGCCGCTGCGCATGGCGGAGCACTTCACTCCGGACACGGGGCGCTTCGCCTGGCTGAGCGGCCAGTTGGAAGTGGATCGCGAGGGGTTCTGGCGGCTCGGCTCCTCCGAGTTCAGCGCCCTGGGCGAGCTCGAGGCGCGGCTGCGCGAGGCGAAGGCCCTCGCGGGGCGCAGCGCGGACGCCGTGCAGCTCAGCGTGCGCGACACCGCGCCGCAGTGGGAGCGCCTCGAGGGTCAACGTGCGCGGGTGGAGGCGTACTTCGCGCGCGCCGCGCGCTGGGTCTTCGTGCGGCGGGTCGAGGCGCTGCGGACCGCGCGGACCTTCGACGCGGGCGCCGCCGGGTCGCTCCACGCGCAGGTCAGGCTGAACTCCCTGGACCGGACCTCGGGGGTCCAACACCTCGACGCGGAGATCGTCGGTCTGGCCTCCGCGATCGAGGACGTGACGACCCTCGCCCGCCTCGTGACCCACCAGCTCCGCGCGCACGCCTGGGGCGACTTCGCGGGCGTGCCCTTGGACCCCGCGCGCCCGTCGCGCCTGCTCGAGGAATACGCGCGACACCTGAGCCAGGTCGAAGGCGCCGAGCTGACCGAAACCCGGAAGGCGATCGTCGAGGCCCTGGCGGCTGGCACGATCGGGGCCTCGGCGGAGGCGATCGTGGCGCCCTTGCTCCCCTGGGCCGAGGAGTCGGGGCTCCCCGAGACCACGCGCCGCGAGCTGCGCTACGCCAAGGAAGACTACCTCTCCTGGCTGCACCGCGAGGTGCAGCGGATCGAGGGCGGGGTCTACGCCAGCGACCCCGCCCTGACCAGCGCAGAGGGGCTCCACGAGCAGACCCGGATCCGGCTCGAGATCGGACGACGGGTGAAGGCCTGGTTCGCCGAGAGCGGGCTCAGCGACGGCCTGCTGCGCTCCTTGCTCCCCCGCTCCGAGCCGACGGCGCCGAGGCGGGTCGTGCCCCCCAAGCTGGAACCCCTGAAGCCCCGGGCGCCGGAGCCTCCGAAGCTCGAGGTTGCGGAGCTCGAGGTCTCGAAGCTCGAGCCCGTGAAGCGCCAAGGGCCGGGGATCGCGCAGCCGAGCCCGTCGGGCCCCGGAGGGGCACCGCCCACCGTCGACCGGCTCGCGGCCTGGCGCACCCCCCACGGGCGCGTCGACTGGAAGCGCTTCGCGCGCGAGAAGAGCAAGGTCGAGGCGGCGGGCCTCGCGCACTTCGGCCTCGGCCTGTTCCTCAAGGAGCTCGCGGTCGCGGTCAAGACCGGAGACCGGCTCTACGTCGAGGAGTTCTTCGACGCGCTCCTGACCACCGACTTCTACGTGGAGTACGGGCTGTTCGTCGCCGGCGCGCGCATGGGCGAGCTGACCTACACGCGCTACCTCCAGCGCTACGTGAAGCCCCGCTTCGTGAACAGCGTGCTCAAGACCAACCTCGTGCTGGCGACGGGGCTCGCGCTGCCGGCGCTGGTGCACGGGCGGCTCGAGGGCAAGGCCTTCGCGATCTCCCTCGGCTCCCTCGGGCTGAGCTCGGGCCTCGTGCACGGGGGGACCCGCGCGATCAAGTGGGTCGTCGACCTGCGCAAGGCGCGGACGGTCGGCGCGGCCTCGCGCACCGGGCTCGCCCTCGGGCGGCTGACCCGCGCCGGGGCCTGGTTCTACTCCGCTGCCGAGCTGGCCGTGATCCTCTACGTCGCTGACGAGTTCGAGCAGACCGCCAACGCCTACTTCGACCGCGAGGCGGCGAAGAAGGCGATCGGGCAGGCGGGCGAGGCCTTCCTCGACCAGGTCCGCGACTCGAACGCCACCCCCGAGGCGATCACCGCCGCGGCCGAGGCCTACGACGTCGCCTGGACGAGCTACCGCGACTTCCTCTACGCCCCGCTGTTCGCCACCGAGGCCCAGGTGGCGCGGCGCATGGAGGGCCTCGCCGAGACGGCGAAGGAGCTCGCGGACAAGCGCGCCGAGGCCCTCGCCCGGCTGCGCCGCTTGCCCCAACTGCGCAGCAGGATCGAGCGGGATCACGGGTCCCTCGAGGGCTACGCCGACCACCTGGTCGAGCTCGACGAGGCCTCGCTGCAGGTCCAGCTCGACCGGATCCTCGCCAGCTACGAGCGCGAGCGCGGCGAACTCCTCGAGCGCGTCTACGACGGCGAGCGCCGCCCCGGGCGCTACCTGACGGTCGACGTCGACTTCCTCCAGGCCTCCACGCGCTCGGGGTCGATCGTGTGGCGCCGCCAGCTCCGCGACCGCCCCTCGCCGAACCGCCTCCAGGCCTACGAGGACGAGCTCGAAGTGCTCGCGCTCGCCGCGGACCTGCTCGCCGGGCGACCCGCGCTGGCCAGCGCGCTCGAGGCCTACGCCGAGCGCGTGCGCGCCACCCGCGCCGCCGACGATCAGCTCGCCCACGGCGACAGCGGGGTGGTCGACCTCACCCCGGCCAAGCTCGGGATCGTGGACCAGCTCCAGCCCCGCTAGCCCGCACGTCTCACCCCTTCGTGGTGAGCTTTGCGGGCTAGCCCGCCCGCCCGCCCGCACTCTGAGGAACTCGCGCTGGAGCGCCCTCCGGGCTACAAGCGGCGCAGCAGCTCTGCTTTCTTGCGCTTGTACTCCTCGTCGGTGAGGATCCCGTCGAGGCGGAGCTGGGCGAGGTCGCGGATCAGCTGGGGGATCGCGGCCGGGTCGGGCCCGGGGCCGAGGGGGGCTTGCCCGCGGGGAGCGCTCGCCGGCTGCCTGCGCGGCGGCGGCGCGGGGAGCGGGCGCTCGAGGGGGTCGTCGAGCTCGGGTGCGTCGTCGGAGCCGGCGCGGCGCTTGCCCAGCGACCAGGCGCCGACGGCGGCGCCGCGGGCCAGCTCCCAGGCGGCGATCGTGCCGCCCTTGACCGCGCTCGAGGCCGCGTGCGCGCCGAAGTCGACGAGCTTGTCGCCCACGCCGTCGACGGTGCTCGCCGCCTTGGCGAGGAGGCGGTCGATGTCCTTGGGCGGCTCGTCGCCGAGGCCTTCGGCGCCGCGGCGGGCGAACTCCTCGTCGACCAGGCGCGCCTGAACGAAGAGCTCGTCGATCCGCCGCGAGTGGGCGATCCGCTCGTCGAGCGCGGCCTTCACGTGCGGGGCGTACTCCGCGAGGACCTCGTGGTCGCAGGCCGAGAGCGCGAGCCCGAGCTCGGCGGTCAAGAGCTGGCGGCGGGTGCGCTGCTCGCGGTTGGTGAACACCCGCGCGAGCCAGTCGACGTTGACGGCGAGCTGCGCGAGGAGCCCGCCCTCGGCCTTCTTGACCTGGCGCTCGAGCTCGTGCTCCTCGTCGGCGTCGTCGAGGCGGCTGATCTTGCGCAGGATCCGGTCGATATCCCGCAGGCCCGTGCCGCGCACGCTGGGGATCTCGAGGGCGACCTCGCCGATCTCCGAGCCGAGCTGCTGCAGCCGGCGGTCGATCCGGGCCCGGCGCGTGCGCAGCGCGGAGGGGGCCATGGCCCGCAGGCGCGCGCGGACCTTGGCCTCGGCGGCGGGGTCCCGCGGCGCGAAGCGCGAGAGGACGGCGGGGAGCTCCTTTTGCAGCTCGGGGAGCAGCTTCTCGGGTTCGGCGTCGGACATACTTCCAGTGTAGCGCCGGCGCGTCCCTTGTCTCGGTGGTTCCGGCGAGCTGGGGCTCAGTCCCGGGGCTCGCCCCCCTCCTTGAGCGGGTCGGGTCCCTTGGGCGAGGTCGGCGCGCGCGGAGGGAGCGGCGCGGAGAGCCGCGCGGCGAGCCGCGCGTTGAAGGCCTCGAGCTGGGCTCGGCGCCGGTCGATCGTGCGCCGGTAGAGCGCGATCAGCAGCGGGAGCAGCAAAAGCAGGAGTCCGCCGATCAAGGCCGCGACGACCCAGCCCTGGCGGCCGGTGTCGTAGCCGAGGGCCTCGATCAGGAGCGCGATCAAGGGGGCGAGGGTGCCGAGCCCTCCGCCCAGCCCCGCGCCGGCCAGGAGCCCGAGCAAGGGGGCGAAGGCCTCCTCGACCTCGACCGTGGTCCGTCCGTTGCGCACCCCGATCCTGGCCTTGAGCGCCCGGCACCCCTGATCGTTGGGTCGCCACTGCGCCTCGTTGGGCGTGACCTGGCACGCTCCCTTGAGCTTCAGCGCGCGACGGACCTCGGCGGTCAGCCAGTGGGACTCCCCCGTCGGGTTCAGCTCGCCGTCGAGGGTCGTGCGGAAGGTGGTGCTCAGCGGGCGGCCCAGGAGACGCCTGGCTCCGGGGACCTCCGCGCTCTGGAGCACGGTCAGGCGCGGGTAGCGCGAGGCCAGGCTGGCGTTGCCTTCGCGCGTCAGGCGCTCGGTCCCGCTGCAGCTGCAGCAGCGCGCGACCTCGTCCCAGCACTCGGTGTGGTGGCGCGCGAGGCACTCGGCGCAGGCCACCCACGCCGTGTCGAGCGACACGTCTCCGTGACAGTACGGGCAGCGCGCGAGGCTTCCGCTGACCTTGATCTCTGGGCGGCGCTCGGGGGGGGGCTGGGGAGGCAGCGCAGCAGGCGGCTTCTGCATGCCCCGAGCATACTCTGGGGGTGCCCCCGGGGGTCCGGGGCTTCCTCCCCTCTGCGGGTGGTGCGGGTGGAGCGCGTGCGGCACACTGGAGGGGGGAGCGCCGCGGGCGCTCTCCACCGTGAGGAGCCCGGGTGGCCAAAGGCGCACCGCAGAGCGTGGTCGAGGTCGGCAGCAAGGTCGCTGGCTGGACGGTCCTGCGTGCGATCGGCAAGGGCTCGAGCGGCACGGTCTACGAGGTCGAGAAGCGCAAGCAGCGCGCCGCGCTGAAGGTGATCGTCCCCGACGTCGAGAACCAGGACGCCCTCCCGCGCTTCCGGCGGGAGGTCAAGCTCCTGCAAGAGGTTCGGCACCCGAACGTCGTGCGCCTGCTGAGCTGGGGCGAGGGCGACTTCCTCTGGCTGATCCTCGAGTTCCTGCCCAACTCGGTCGAGGGCTTCCTCGCCGAAAACGAGCGGGCCAGCGTCCCGCAGGCGGTGGGGATCCTGCGCGGGGTCCTCGACGGCCTGCAGGCCATGCACGACAAGGGCGTCGTGCACCGCGACATCAAGCCCGACAACCTCCTGCTGGGGAAGGGCGGGGTGGTCAAGCTCGCCGACTTCGGGCTCGCTCGGCGCGACTCCTCGTCGACCAGCCTGACCCGCACCGGGGTCGTGCTCGGGACCCCGTTCTACATGGCACCCGAGCAGTGCCGCGGCGCCGACCTCGACGGGCGGACCGACCTCTACGCGTGCGGGGTCCTGCTCTACCACCTGCTCACCGGGCGGCCGCCCTACTTCGGCTCGACCTCCCTCGAGGTGCTGCAGCAGCACATGGCCGGCGACGTCCCCGACCTGCGCCAGGCGCTCCCCGCGGCGCCTCCCCAGCTCGCGCGGGCGGTGGGCCGGCTCATGGCCAAGCGACCGGACGACCGTCCGGCGACCGCGCAGCAAGCGAAGGCCTTGTTCGACGGGCTGCCCGCTGCGCGCCTTCCTCCGCCGCGGCCCCAGCGCAACCACCCGGGACGCAGCGGCCCCCAGGACGAGCTGGTCGCCGAGGCGGTCCCCGTGGCCGAGGCGGTCCCGGCCGCCCGTGGCGCCCGCGCGGCTTCG
>JAGQRJ010000829.1 GCA_020425635.1 Planctomycetota bacterium
CAGCGGGATCGGCGACGGCAACCGCCACAACCACGACCGCCTCCCGATCTTGCTCGCCGGAGGCCCGGCGGCGGGACGCCACGGGCACCTGCGCCTGGCGCGGGAGACCCCGCTGGCGAACCTCTACCTCAGCGCGCTGCGTTGGGCCGGGGTCCGGGCGAACCGCTTCGCGGACAGCACGGGCTCGCTCTTCGACTGAACCTTCAGGCTGAATTCCCCTTGACCCCGCCCGCCGCGGGGCGTAGTCTTTGGTCGTGAGGTCGGGTGGTAAGACCACCTGGCCACTAGACCGAAGGGTAGGCTAAGTCCTTTATGCTCGAGCCGATCGAACGACAGTCCCTCTCGCAAGCGGTCTACGAGCGGCTGCGGGACGGGATCGTGAGCGGTGAACTCGGTTCGGGGACGAAGCTCCCTTCCGAGCGCCAGCTGTCCGAGGCCCTCGGGGTCAACCGGGGCGCGGTGCGCGAGGCGCTCAAGCGGCTCGAGCAGGCGCGGCTGGTGCAGATCCGGCAGGGCGGCGCGGCGCGGATCCTCGACTACCAGGCCCACGCGGGGCTGGATCTGCTCTCGGAGCTCCTGTTCGCCGGGGGTGAGCTCGACCTGCGGGTCGCGCGCAGCGTGGTCGAAATGCGCGCCCACCTGGGCCCCGAGATCGCCCGTCGCTGCGGGGAACGCGGCGGCACGGCGGCCGCCGACCGCCTGGACGCGATCGTCGCGGGCATGCGCGCAGACCCCGACCTCGACGCGCGCCAGGCCGCGAGCCTCGAGTTCTGGGACGCGCTCGTGGACGGCTCGGGCAACGTGGCCTACCGCCTCGCCTACAACTCGCTGCGCGCGAGCTACGACGGCTTCCGCGCGGCGCTGGTCCAGGTCCTCGGCGACGAGCTGAAGAGCGTGGACGGGTTCCAAGCGGTGGCGGACGCCGTGCGCGCCGGCGACGCCGAGGCGGCTGCCGCGCGCGCCGCCGAGCTCCTGGCGCGCGGTGCCCAGGGGCTCAGCACCCTGTTCGAAGCCCTCGAGACCTTCCCGGGAGGGGAGTGATATGACCCAGACCGCGACGCCGCCCAAGCCTGCCCAGGACACCCGCAGCGCGACCCGCGACGCACCGAGCACCCTCGGCGGGCTCGTGCGCGTGATGCTCACGCGGAGCAGCCCGCTGATCCTGTTGACCGTGACCCTCGCCTTCGGCGCCTTGCGCGTGAGCCTGGGCGCCTGGAGCTGGGTCGACGGCGCGGTGCTGCTCGCGATCGCGGCCTGGTGGCCGTTCAAGGAGTGGCTGATCCACACCTACCTGCTGCACTTCAAGCCGCGGAAGCTCGGGCGCTTCACGATCGACTTCGCCCAGGCGCGCAAGCACCGCCGGCACCACCTCGCCCCCTGGGACTTCGCCGACGTGATGATCCCGCTGCACACCTACGCCTACGCGGTGCCGATCCTCTGCGGGATCGGTTACCTGAGCTGGGGGATCCCGGCGGTGTTCACCGCGCTGACCCTCTACCCCGCCTTTGGCTTGCACTACGAGTGGTGCCACTTCATGGCCCACAGCAACTACGTGCCGCGCAGCGCGCTCTACAAGACGATCTGGCGCAACCATCGCCTGCACCACTTCAAGAACGAGACCCAGTGGATGGGGGTCTCGACGCGCCTGGGCGACGTGGTGCTCGGCACCTGCCCCGACGCGAAGGCGGTCGAGCGCTCACCCACCTGCCGCACCCTCGGGATCGCGCCGCCGGCCTGAGCTCCAGCGCCCCTGGGTGACAGATTCACGTCGGGCTAAATCCTCTGGCCCCAGCGGTCGAAGAGTCCCCTAGGGAGCGGGTTGTGTTGGTCCTGGTGTCGTCCAAGGTCTTGATCGCTGGAGCCGCGTTGACGCTGGCCACGGCGGTCGGCTTGGCGTGGTTCAGCGAGCCGGGCTGGCTCAACGGGCTGCTCCTGATCGGCGGGGCGTGGTCCGCGAGCTGCGCCGGGGTCTTCGCCTGGGACGCGCACCGGGTGCGGCGCGCCCTCGGACACCTGGTCGGGGGCGGGGCCGCGCTCGGGGCGGAGGCCAAGAGCCGCGCGGCGCGCGAACAGCGCAGCCACGAGCTCCTCGCGCGCATGCAGCGCCAGGTCGAGCTGCTCAGCGCGATCCGCGACCTGGCGCTGATCGCCAACGACGACGTGAGCTTCGCGCGGATCCTGGGCCGCGGGCTGGGCGTCCTCGGCGGGTTCTTCGGGGCGCGCGAGATCACCGTGTTCCTCGAGGCGCCGAACACGGAGCACGGGCTGGAGGCGGTCGCGCACCACTTCGGCGGCAAGACGCGGGTGTGCCGCCAGGGCGAGCTGGGGATCCGCCCGATCGAGTCGCTGCGTGCCTGGGACGAGCAGCGGACCGTGCTCCCCGAGCCGGGGCGCGGCGGCCTGCGCGCCGCTTGCCTGCTCGTGGCCGACGGCGAGGTCATGGGGGCGCTCGAGGTCCGGCTCCCGCCCGACCAGCTCGAGCGCGACCTGAGCGAGCTCGGGCGTGAGCTCGAGGCGCTCGCCAAGCACGTGGCGCTCGCGATCCGCAAGCCGACGCTCTACGACCGGGCCGTGGTCGACGCCCTGACCGGGCTCTACACCAAGCGCCACTTCCAGGAGCAGGTGCGCCAGCACATCGCCCAGCGCATGCGCCTCGGGACCCCCCTCTCGCTGGTGATCCTCGACGTCGACCACTTCAAGCAGGTCAACGACGTGCATGGCCACGTCGCCGGCGACGCCGTGCTGGCGGAGGTCGCCAAGCGCGTGCGCGGCGAGATCCGCGGCTACGACCAGGCCTTCCGCTACGGCGGCGAGGAGGTCGTGATCCTCTCGCCCAACACCGGGCTCGAAGACGCGGTGGCCCTCGCCGAGCGGCTGCGCGAGCGCCTGCGCAGCGAGCGGGTCGAGACCGGCGAGGCTCGGATTCAGGTCACGGCGAGCTTCGGCGTCTCGGAGTTCCTCCCCGGCAGCATGAGCTCCCCCGCGGAGTTCCTCGAGGCCGCCGACCAGGCGCTCTACCGCGCCAAGCGCGGCGGGCGCGACCAGGTCCAGGTCATGACCCCGGTCACCGCGACCCCCGAGCTCCGCGCCGCCGCCTAGCCGTTGGGTGAGCCCTCGCAGTTCATCTGCGGCGCGCCCGCGGCCCGTTGGGGGTGAGCCCTCGCAGTTCGTCTGCGGCGCGCCCGCGGCCCGTTGGGGGTGAGCCCTCGCAGTTCGTCTGCTGCGCGCCCGCGGCCCGTTGGGGGTGAGCCCGAGGAGC
>JAGQRJ010000830.1 GCA_020425635.1 Planctomycetota bacterium
GCCGCGTGGGGGTAGCGGTCCTCGGGCTCGCGCGCCAGCGCGTGCAGACACACCGCCTCCAGAGCGGGGCTGACCGTGGGGTCCAGGGTGCCGGGAGGTGGGGGGCTGGCCGTGCCGATCTGGACCATGAGCTCGAGCAGCGTCTGCGCGTCGAAGGGCAGCCGCCCGCAGAGCGCGCGGTAGAGGACCACCCCCAGGGCCCACACGTCGGAGTGCGGCCCGTAGCGCTCCCGAGCGCCCGTCGCCTGCTCGGGAGACATGTAGTGCGGCGTGCCCACGGCGGCGCCGCTGCGCGTCAAGCGCTCCAACCCGGCGACCTGGGCCAGCCCGAAGTCGGCGACCCGCGCGCGGCCTCCGCGGTCGAGCAGCACGTTGGCGGGCTTGAGGTCACGGTGCACCACCCCGCGCGCGTGGGCGTAGCCGAGGGCGTCGGCGACCTCGAGCACGACCTGCAGCAGCCGCTCGCGCGAGAGGCGGCGCCAGGCGCATTCGAGGTCTTCGCCTTCCACGAGCTCGTAGACGAGGTAGGGCGAGGTCCCCTCGACCCCCGCGCCGTGGACGCCCACGATCCCCGAGTGGCGCAGGGTCGCGGTCACCTCGCCCTCGCGCGCGAAGCGCGCGAGGCGCTCCTCCTCTGCCGCGCCGGTGAACAGCTTCAGCGCCAGCTGTCGCCCGAACTCGTCCTCGACGCGGTAGACCTCGCCCACCGCGCCCGCGCCCAGGCGCGCCAGCACGCGGTAGCGGCCGAGGCGGTCCCCGGCTTCGGGGCGCCGGACGCCGGAGTCGGGAGGGGTCGAGCGCGGGTCGTGCACGAGCTCCAGTATCGCAGCTGGCGTGCGGGCCCGCTTCGCCGCCGCCTGCTCAGTCCTGCAGCCAGGGGTGTTCACGCGCGAGGACGAGGGCCGTCTTGGGGCTGCGCAGCTCGAGCTCCGCGTGGCGCGCGCGGGCTTCCGCGCGGCGGTCGAGGACCGCCAGGGCCTTGACCTCGCGGGCGTCGAGGCGCAGCTTGAGGCCGGCGGAGTTCTGCAAGTTCGGGTAGCCGAGCTCGACGAAGCTCGCGCCCGCGCGGGCGAGGTGCTCGAGCGCTGCGTCGGGCCTCCCGAGGTCGAGCAGGGCTCCGGCGAGGGCGACCCGGGCTTCGGGCAGGTGCGGCGCGCGCTCGACCGCCAGCGTGAGCAGCGCCTCGTAGCGCTCAGGTGCCAGCCCGTCCGCGCAGCAGGCGACCGCTTGGGACCATTGGACGGGGCCCAAGAGCGCGCGGTAGTCCGCGCTCAGTCGCCGCAAGACTCGGGGGTAGGCGACCGCAGGGTCGGCCCACAGCGCGATCCGGTCTTCGACGTAGCGGGCCCAGGGATTCGAGGGGTCGCTCCCCCACGGTCGGCGGGTGGCCGGGGAGAACCCCGCGTGGGCGCTGAACAGGTTCTTGCTGCAGGGCAGGTCGAGTCGGACGCAGGCGAGCACGAAGGACCAGTAGTCCTGAGCCGTGAGCGCGCCCAGGCGGTTCATGCTGCACAGCCAGTCGACGAACTGCAGGCTGCGTCGGTCGGTCGCGCGCAGGCCACTGCCGGCGCAGCGCTCGAGGAGGCGCAGGGTCGCGCGGCGGCGTGAGGCACGCTGCTCGGGGTCGGCGGAGCTCGAGTCGTGCAGCGCGTCCTCCACCGCGAGCCCGAAGGCCGCGTTGCCGAGGGCCGCCTCCAGCGGGTCCTCGGGGGCGGCGGGCAGGGCCTCGCCGAGCTCGGTCAGGAGCTCCAGGGTCGGGAACACCCGTTCGGGCGTGGGGGCTGGCTCGAGGGCGAAGCGCACGAGCCGCGCGCGGAGGCCTGCCGCCGCGAGGGGGACGGCCTGGACCAAAGCGCGGGCGCGCCGGACCGGGTCGCCGCGCCCGCGCGAGAGCTCGAGCTCGATCTCCGACGCGACCTCGCGCACGCGTGACTCGGGGGTGGACAGCTCGGCCAGCCGGTCCCTCGCGGGCCTGGGCCCCGGGGGAGTGCGGTCGGAGGCCAGCGCATAAGCCGAGGCTCCGAGCGCTCCGAGGGCGAGGGCCGCGAGGGCCGCGGCGCCGAGCAGCCCGCGCCGTCTGCCGCGCGACTGGAGGGCTGGTTGCTCCAGCGGCTCCCCGCGGAGGGCGCGCCGCAGGTCGGCGGCGAAGCTCGCTCCGTCGGGGTAGCGCGCCGCGGGCTGGGTCCGCAGGGCGCGCACGCAGACCGCCTCGAGGGCGGGCGGGAGCGACGGGTCGTGGGCCCGCAGCGACTTGGGCTGCGCGTGGACGATCCGGGCGACGAGCTCCGCGAGGGTTTGCCCGTCGAAGGGGTGTCGCCCGCTGAGCGCGCGGTAGAGGAGCACGCCGAGCGCCCACACGTCCGTGGGCGGGCCGTAGAGGGCGCGCTCGCCGGTGACCTGCTCGGGGGCCATGTAGTGCGGGGTTCCAACC
>JAGQRJ010000831.1 GCA_020425635.1 Planctomycetota bacterium
ATCGACCCCGGCGTGTCGCGCCCGAGCGCCGGAGGCGCGGCGTCGAGGGTGACCTCGGGCAAGAGCGCGGTGCCCGTGTGCAGCGCGCGGGCCTGGGTGCGCAGCCCGGGGGCGATCGCGCCCCCGCGGAACACGCCGGCTGCGTCGACGACCTCGAAGGTGATCGCGGTGCCGAGGTCGACCACGATCGTGGCCTCGCCGGGGCGGGCGCGGGCGGCCCACAGCGCGTTGGCGATCCGGTCGGCGCCGACCGTCTGCGGCGTCGCCACGTCGAGCGCGATCGGCGAGCTCGCCGCGTCGAGCACGGCGCAGGTCAGCCCGCGCGCGCCCAGCCACTCGAGGGACGCCGCGGTGGCGGCGGGTACGACGCTCGCGACCCGCGCCTCGCGCGCCTGACTGGCCAGCGCCGCCCACGGGCCGCGGCCGTCGGTGTGGGCGACGTGCGCGACCTCGCCGAGCTGCCCCGGCCCGGGCGAGAGCGCCAGGTGCGCGCGGGTGTTGCCCAGGTCGAGCAAGAGCCTCACGGCGCTCAGCTCAGCGGCTCGTGCTCCGCGCTCGAGTCGCTGCTGCGGGGCCCGAGGCTCGCGAGGGCGAGCTCGAAGCGGCGCTGCAGCTGGAGCTCGGCCGCGGCGAGGGACTCGAACCACTCGGCGACGGCGTCGAAGCCCTCCTCTCGCGCGGTCTTGGCGAAGTTGACGTACATCGTCTCGCCCTCGTAGGACGTGCGCGAGATCGCGGCCCGCAGGTTCTGCTCGTTGGCGCCGATCCGCACCCGGGTCACCGGGTCGCACACCGCGCTGAGGAACTCGAGGTGCCCGAGGGTCCGGGTCGCTTGCCCCTCGGTGGCCGCGCGGAAGAGCACGGCGCTGTCGAGGCTCCCCTCGAGGTCGGCGCGGTTCGCGAAGTAGCGGAAGCGCGCGACGTCCTGACAGTCCGCGGTGAAGGCGGCCTTCAAGTTCTCGAAGGTGCGGGAATCGCTGAGGTCGGGTTTCTTGGGCTCGGGCATGATCTCCCCCTGCGCGCGGGCAGGCGCGGCGAATGCTACGCCTGCGCGCGGGTGAGGGTCAAGCGTCCGCGCAGGAGGGTGGCGCTTGACCCTCAATCCCCGGTGCGGTATCACCCGCGAGCCTGGGGGCGTCATGCAAGTCTTGGTGGTCGGGAGCGGAGGGCGCGAGCACGCGCTGTGTTGGAAGCTGGCCCAGTCTCCCCAGGTCAGCAAGGTCTTCGTGGCCCCGGGGAACGCCGGCTGCGAGGCCGTGGCCGAGCGGGTCTCGATCCGCCCGACCCAGCTCGACGCGCTGGTCGACTTCGTCCACGGGCGCGGGATCGACCTGACCGTGGTCGGCCCCGAGGCGCCGCTCTGCGAGGGCCTGGTCGACCGCCTCCAGCGCCTGGGCCACAAGGTCTTCGGGCCGACCCGCGAGGCCGCCCGGCTCGAGGGGAGCAAGGCCTACGCCAAGGCCCTCGCGCGGCAACACAACGTCCCCGGCCCCGACTTCAAGGTCTTCACCGCGGCGCGCGCGGCCTACGACTACCTCGACCGCAACCCCGACTTCCCCCTCGTCGCCAAGGCCGACGGCCTGGCCGCGGGCAAGGGCGTGAGGATCTGCCACTCCCGCGAAGACGCCAACGAGCACATCGCCGACTGCTTCGAGCGCCGCCGCTTCGGCGAGGCGGGCGAGCGCCTGGTGTTCGAGGAGTTCGTGCGCGGCACCGAGGCCAGCGTGCAGGTGGTCACCGACGGCAACACCCTGCTCGTGCTCGAGCCCGCGCGCGACTACAAGGCGGCCTACGACGGGGGCGAGGGCCCGAACACCGGCGGCATGGGGTCCTACTCCCCCGCGCCGATCGAGCGCAAGGTCATGCACCGGATCGAAGAGAAGATCCTCCTGCCCACGGTGCACGGCCTGGCGCGCGAAGGGCACCCCTTCTGCGGCGTGCTCTACGCGGGGCTCATGCTCACGCCCACCGGTCCGCGCCTGCTCGAATACAACGTGCGTTTCGGTGACCCCGAGACCCAGCCGACCCTCGCGCGCCTCCAGAGCGACCTGTTCGAGCTCCTGTGGCGCACCGTCGAGGGGACCCTCGCCGACTACCAGGTCGCCTGGGACCCGCGCCCCGCGCTCACGATCACCCTGACCTCGGCCGGCTACCCCGGGCGCTACGAGACCAGCAAGCCGATCCGCGGGATCGAGGCGGCCGAAGAAGACCCCGACGTGGTCGTGTTCCACGCCGGCACCGAGCGCCGCATGGGCAAGCTGGTCACCAACGGCGGCCGGGTGCTCAACGTGACCGCGCTGGGCGACACCCTCGCGCAGGCGCGCGAGAAGGCCTACGCCGCCGCGCGCAAGATCGAGTTCGAAGGCCTCGTGTTCCGCACCGACATAGGCGCGTGACCCTGGGGGGCCGTTACACTCCCCTCCATGGCTGAGCTCTCCCTCGCGCGCGACTGCGCGCTCGACCCCGACGACCTGGTGACCCACGGGGTGATCCTCGGGCGCACCGGCTCGGGCAAGACCGGGCTGGGCACGGTGATCCTCGAGGAGCTCGCGCTCTCCGGGGTCCCGCTGTTGGTGATCGACCCCAAGGGCGACATGACCAACCTCGCCCTGGCGTTCCCGGGGCTCGACCCCGCGGCCTACGCTCCCTGGGTCGCGGCCGGGGTCGACCCCGAAGAGGTCGCCGCGCGCACGCGGGCCGGACTCGAGGCCTCCGGCGTCGACCCCGAGCGCGTGCGCGACTACCGCAGCGCGGCGCGGACCACGGTCTACGCCCCCGGGTGGACGCGCGGGCAAGGGGTCCACCGCGTGGACCTGCTCCCGAGCCTGTCGGCGCCGACCCACGCCGACGAGGGGCGCAGGATCAGCGCCCAGGGCGTGGCCGAGGCGCTCCTCGGCAGCGTGGGCCAGGAGCCGAGCGGACCCTCCGACCCCCGCGCGGTGTTCCTGGCCGAGGTCCTGCTGGCGCTGTGGGACAAAGGCAGCGCGGTCGACCTCGACGCGATCGTGCGCGGGGTGCACACCCCGAGCTTCACCCACGTCGGGCCCTTGCCCCTCGACGACTTCCTCCCCGACAACGAGCGCAAGAAGCTCGCGCGCAGCCTGGTCAGCTTCTCGCGCTCGGCCGAGCGCTGGCTCTCGGGCGCGCCCCTCGACTTCGACGCCCTCCTGGCCCCCGCCGCCGCGGGTCAGCCGCAGCGCACCAGCGTGTTCAGCCTCGGGCACCTCGACCCGGCGGAGCGCGCGTTCTTCCTCACGCTGTTCTTGCACGGGCTGCTCGACTGGCTCGGCCGCCAGCCGGGGACCTCGCACCTGCGGGCCCTGCTCTGGATCGAGGAGGCCCGCGGGATCCTCCCGCCCCACCCCCAGTCGCCGCCCACCAAGGCGCCCCTCGCCCGACTGCTGGCCCAGGCCCGCGCCTTTGGCCTGGGCTGCGTGCTCTCGACCCAGCACCCGGTCGACCTCGACTACAAGGCGCTGAGCAACGTCGGCACCTGGTTCCTCGGCAACCTGCGCGAGCGCGACCTCAAGCGCGACCTGCTGAGCGAGCTGCAAGACAAGGGCGTCGACCCCGCGCGGCTCGCCGCGCTCAAGCAGCGCCAGTTCCTCCTGCGCCGCAAGGCCGGCGCCGTGAGCCCGCTGAGCACGCGCTACGCGCTGTGCTTCCTGCGCGGCCCGATCTCGCCCACCGAGCTGCCCAAGCTCGCGCCCTACCTCGACCCGCCGCCGGGCGGCCCCGCGCCTGG
>JAGQRJ010000832.1 GCA_020425635.1 Planctomycetota bacterium
CCCGACGGCGGCGGGCGTCCCGACGGCGGCGGCCGCGGCGGCAACCGGGGCGGCGGTCCACCTCCGGGGGGTCGCCCCCCTCAGCGAGGCGGCCGTTGACCCTTCGCTTCATTCGACACAGCGCGCGAACGCGCGCCCCGGTACCCTGACGCAGGAGGATCCCCCCGACCGTGGAACTCACGGACCGAGAGCTGGTCGCACGCTGCCTGGGGAGTGATTCCCAGGCCTGGGACACCCTCGTGTCACGCTACCGCCCGCTGTTGACCCGGGTCGCGCAGCAATACCTCCAGCGCGCGGGCGCCAACGACCCCGTGAGCCTCGCCGAAGACGCGGTCTCCGAGGTCCTCGCCGAGCTCCTGAGCAAGGACCACCAGGCCCTGGCGCGCTTCCAGTGGCGCTGCAGCCTCTCCACCTGGCTCGGGGTGCTCACCCGGCGACGCGCCGGCAAGCTCCTCCGCAGCCAGGCGCGGGCCCCTGAGCGCATGGAGTCTTCGCTGCAGCCGGTCGGCGACCACGCGACCCCCTCCGAGGTCGCCTCGGGGCACGAGCTCGAGGAGGCCGTGCGGGCGGGGCTCGACGAGCTCGCGCCGCGCGACCGCCTCGCGCTGCTCCTCTACTACGAGTCGGGCAAGAGCTACCGCGACGTCGCGGCCGTGCTCGGCGTGCCGCCGAAGCACGTGGCCAGCCTCATGGCCCGCGCCCGTGCCAAGCTCGCCCGGGTCCTCGAGACCCAGGCGGGCTGATCGCTCAGCGCTTCACCCGGAAGCTGACGACGTCTCTCGGGGCGGCGTCCTCCGCGTGCGGCGCGGTCAGCAAGAACCCTTCGCCCGAGCGCTCGTAGCGCACGCCCGCGCGGGCGAAGCGGGCCTCGAGCTCCTCCGGGTAGCGCCCCCGCTCGAGGCGCTCACGCTCGAGGGCGAGGGCGCAGCGCCCGAGCACGCGGAACTGCTCGGCGCGCTGGAGCCGCTCGCGGAACTTCCCCATGGCGGGCATGAGCAGGTAGGCAACGTAGGAGTAGCTGGGGAACTCCTTGAAGTCGAGCGAGGGGTCCTCTTCGTTCCAGGGCACCGCGATCGCTTGGTCGAGGACGTCCAGGTAGAGGTCGAAGTCGGCGAGCAGCCACAGGCGCAGGATCCCCGTCGCCTCGGAGAACTTCCCCGCCTGGCTCACGCTCTGACCCTCGATCATGGCCTGGAACCAGAACACGCCGAACCCCGAGCGCTCGCCGATCAGGGCGTCGCGATACACGGCGGGCATGTCGGGCATTCCGGCCAGCGTCGCGTCGATCCGATCCAGCTCCGCCTCGCCCAGCCCCCCCCGACTCATGACGAGCTGCAGGTTGTCGTGGGCCATGCCCTCGACCGCCTCCGCCACCAAGGCCGAGATCAAGCAGTAGCGGTCGGCGTAGAGGCACTTGGCCAGGCTGTAGCCCAAGGCCTGCAGGCGGGTGGCCCGCGCCGCGTCGCCACGTTCGGCCGCGCCGTTCGCCGCCGCGAGCGAGAGCCGCGCCAGCTCCTTGGCGGGCCCGAGGTGCGGCAGCAGAGTGAACGGACCGTCCTCGTCGAAGGCCACCGTGCTCCGGCACTCGGGCCGCCGCCCGAGCTCGGCGAGCAGCGCCTCCAGGGCCGGCTCCCCACGCAGCCAGTCGTCGACCGCGACCGTGCTCCGCGGCCGAAGCTCTTCGTCGACCCAGGCGAAGCTCGGGTCCCCGTCCTCGTCGCGATCCCGGACGTCGAGTTCGTAGGTCCCCAGCACGTCCCTGGTGGCCGGCTCGAGGCCCTCCATGAGGGCGCACGCGCTGCGGAAATACGGCCCCGCGTCGCGCTCGCTCGGCACCTCGGGCTGCGCGAGGTCGCTCGGTCCGAACGGCTCGCCGCGCGCACGGATCGCCTCCATGCGCGCGCTGAGCCGCGCGCTGAGCAGCGCGTTGAGGGCCGTGTAGCCCCCAAGGTAGAGGGTCGCGGCCACGAACAAGCGGGGGAAGAACCAGCGCACCCAGGGGCGCCAACGGATCGAGAGCTTCATGGCGCCTCCTACAGCTTCTGCCAAGCGGGGTTGATCAACTGCCCCACCGTGGGGAGCGCGTGCAGCGCGGCGAGGGTCACGACCAACGCCCCGACGAACACGGCGTCCATGACCCAGCGCGCGGGTCGCGACGTTCGATACAGCCGCCGCAGGCTCACGCGGTAAAAGCGAGGTTCACTCATTTCAGCCCTTTCGAGAGGTCACGCCCAGCTGCCGCAGCGCCCGCCGCCGCAACCCTTCGCTCGCCGATTGGAGCCGCGGAGGGCTCGGCGCGGTTGGCGAAGAGCGCGACGCAGAGCGCCCAGCGCTGCGCGCGTAGACCCCGGTGCGTTGAGCGCGGAAG
This sequence comes from Planctomycetota bacterium, assembly GCA_020425635.1. Classification (GTDB taxonomy): domain Bacteria; phylum Planctomycetota; class J058; order J058; family J058; genus JAGQRJ01. Next base: position 2,369 of record JAGQRJ010000832.1, read on the forward strand.
CCCGCGCGGGTGTGGGCCGCGATCGCCCCGTTGACCGCGGCGGCGCCCCAGGCCAGCGCGAGCAGCGCGACCAGCCACAGCGCGGTCGGACGCCACGAGCCGCCCGCCTCGACGGCCACGAGCACCCGCTCGCGCAGGGCCGTCGGCGGCTGCTCGAGCGCGAAGCCACCGAGCTCGGCCTCGAGCGCGCCCGCTTCGGGCGCGGGCTGGGGCTCGCCGAGCACGCGCTCGCGCACGCCCTCGGGGGGCCCCGCGGGGGCGAAGCCGCGCAGCTCGTCGAAGAGCGGGTCGAACTCGGCCTCGGGCTCAGGCGTCATGGCCCAGGGCCTCCCGCAGCTTGGCCGCGCCGTAGCGGTAGCGGCTCGCCGCGGTGTTGGGGGAGATCTCGAGGACCTCGCCGATCGCCTCGAAGGTCAGCTCGTGCCACACCTTGAGGAACACGACCTCCCGCTGCGGTCCGGGCAGCGCGGCCATGGCGCGCTCGATCTCGGCCGCGCGCTCCTTGCGTTGGGCGTCGCCCTCGGCGCTCGCGCTCTCGCTCAGGCGGAACTCGCCCACGAGCTCGTCGCGCCTGCGCCAGCGCGCCCAGCGCGAGCGCTGGCGCAGGGCCTCGTTGCGCACCGTGCGGAACAGGTAGCTGCGCAGGTCCTCGATCCCTTCGGCGTCACCGCGGCGCGCGAGGCGCACGAAGGCGTCGTGCACCGCGTCCTCGGCGCCCTGGGGCGAGTGGGTCAGCAGCCGCGCGTAGGCATACAGTCGGGCGCCGTAGAGGTCGTAGAGCGCGGCGAGGTCGAGCTCGGCGGTCTCGGGCAGCTGTTCGGGGGTTACGGTCGCCATGTCACCTGCACGACCCCCTCGGCCGTCGAATTCGTCTAAGCGATCCCGAAAGCGTCGCCGCGGCGCCCTAAATCCTTACGTCGCCAAGATCAGGCGGAGCCGCCCGCGCGGACCTCGGCCAGCTTCTCGGCGAAGCGGCGGTCGAAGTCGGCGAGGTACGAGCGCACCTTCGGGTCGTCGAGCGCCCGCTCGACCCGCTGCGAGAGCGCCTCGACCTGCGCGCGGTCCTCGCCCTCGAGCTGGCCCTCGCGGTGCGCTTCGAGCCCGTGCTGGGCCGCCTGCCCGCCGCGCTTGAGCAAGCTCCCCGCGCCGCTCCAGGCCGCGCCGATCGCGTGCGTCAGCAAGCGCCAGTCGCTGCCCTTGAAGGTCGCCTCGAACGCCGTGCGCAGCTGCTGCGCCTCGCGCACCCGCTCGGGAGGCTGCGCCCCGTCGCTCAAGGCCCCCGCGCCGAGCTCGCGGTGCAGGGTTCGCCCGAGCATGAAGGTCGCCGCCACGGCGAGCACGGCCGCCCGCAGCGCGAGCACGAAGAACACCGTCTGGAACAGCTTCTTGATCAGCTTCACCACGAGGGTGATCGGGAGCAAGACCACGAACCCGACCAGGCCGCAGAGGCAGCTCCCGCTCTCGCTGCTCAGCGCGGCGACCTCGCCCTTGGCGAAGCTCCGCCCGTGCAGCTCGAGCAGCGAGTCGACCTGGTGCCGGCGCGCGCGGCGCAGGAGGAAGTCGTCGACGAAGGGCAGGGGCACCAGGCGCGTCAGCCCGGCGAGCACCGCGGTGCGCACCAGCACGTGGGTCGGCTCGACGGGCCCGCCGGCCGCGGGCGATCCCTCGGCTCCCTCCCGCTCCTCCCGCCGGTCCGGGGCGGGCTCGGGCTGGGTCTGCTCGCTCATTTGCCCTCCGCGGGGTCCTTGAGCCCGAGCTTCTCCAAGCGCCGGTAGAGGCTGCGCAGGCTCACCCCCAGCCGCTTCGCGGCGAGGGTCTTGTTGCCGCCAGTCTCGGCGAGCACGCGCTGAATATGCTCGCGCTCGACGTCGGCGAGGGTCGCCGCCGGATCACGCGGCGCGGGGGCCGACGACGCGCCGGGCGTGAGCGACGCCCCGGGCGCCGACTCGTCGAGGCCCCGGCAGTCGCTGGGGCGGATCGTGTCGCCGGGGGTCAAGACCAGCGCGCGCTCGAGCACGTTGCGCAGCTCGCGCACGTTGCCTGGCCAGTCGTAGGCCATGAACGCCGCCATGGCCTCCTGGCTGAGGCTCACCCGCCGCGCGCCCGCGGCTCGCGCGCGCTCGAGCAGCTCGCCCACGAGCAGCGGCAGGTCTTGCTTGTGGTCGCGCAAGGGCGGGGTGTTGATCGAGAGCACCGCCAGGCGGTAGTAGAGGTCCTCGCGGAAGGCGCCCTCGCGCACGCGCTCGCGCAGGCGGCGGTTGGTCGCCGCGATCACGCGCACGTCGGCCACCCGCAGCCGGGTCTCGCCCAGCCGGCGGTATTCGCCGTTCTCGAGCACGCGCAGGAACTTCTTCTGGGTCTCGAGGGACATCTCCGCGACCTCGTCGATGAACAAGGTCCCGCCGTGGGCCACCTCGAACAGCCCGCGCTGCTCCTTGCCCGCGCCGGTGTAGGCCCCCGCCGCGTGGCCGAAGAGCTCGTTCTCGAGCAGGGCCTCGCTCAGGGCGCCGCAGTTGATCGCCACGAAGGCGCGGTCGCGGCGCGGTGAGCAGGCGTGGATCGCGCGGGCCACGAGGTCCTTGCCGGTGCCGGTCTCGCCCTCGACGAGCACCGCCGCGTCGTTGGGCCCGACCTTGGCGATCAGCTCGCGCACCTCGCGCATGATCGGCGCGTCGCCCACGAGCTGCGCCGGGCGATCGCGGCGCGCGAGCTGGTCCTTGAGCGCGAGGTTCTCCTCGGCCAGGCGCCGCTTGTCGAGCGCCCCCTGCAGGTAGAGCTCGAGCTCCTTGAACTTCACCGGCTTCTCGAAGTAGTGATACGCCCCGAGCTTCATCGCCTCGATCGCCGTCTGCACCGAGCCCTGACCGGTGAGCACGATCGCCTGGGTCAACGGCGAGCGCGTCTTGAGCAGGCGCACGAGCTCGATCCCGGACATGCCCGGCAGCGATATGTCGCACACCGCCACGTGCCAGCCGCCGCGCTCGAGGGCCAGGGCCTGCTCGGCGCTGCCCACCGCCTCGACCTCGAACCCGCGCTTGCTCAGCTGCCGCGCGAGCAGCTCGCGAAACGGCGCCTCGTCCTCCACCAGCAGCACGCGCGCCTCGCTCACGACGCCCCCCACAGCTCGAGGGCCACCGCGTCGCCCGCGCCCCGCGCCACGAGCAGGCGCTCGCCGTCGGGGGTCCAGCCCAAGGGCGCCGTGCCCAGGGGCAAGCGCACGCTGGGGCGCGCGTCGGGGATCCCGACCCAAGCGCCGTCGGGACCCGCGACCGCCGCCACCTCGGCCAGGGGGTGCCACCAACCGCGGTGCCGCTCCGCCGGGGCGGGCTCCCCGCCGGGCGCGCCCCCCGGGGCCC
>JAGQRJ010000833.1 GCA_020425635.1 Planctomycetota bacterium
CGCGGACCCGACCCCGGTCGTGCCGCCCCCGGTGCAGGACACGCCGACCCCCGACGCGCCCACGACGCCGACCGACGACGGCGGCTCAGCGCGCCCCGCGAACGCCGACGCCTCGAGCCTGCTCGTGACCTGCCTCCTCGACGGCCAACCCCTCGCGGGCGCGACCGTCTTCGGGCGCTACAGCGACGGCTCGACCGGGGAGTGGCAGACCGGGCCCGGCGGCAAGGTGCAGGTGCCGGTGCCGCCGGGGCTCAAGGTCTCCGTCGCCGCCAGCCACCGCTACGCCGTGCGCCTCGACTGGCGGCGCGAGGTCCCCGGCGGGGGCTCCACGACCTTCGACTTCCGCAAGGGCGAGCAGCGCGCGTGGATCGAAGGCCAGCTCGTCGACGACCAGGGCCAGGCGGTCGCCGAGGGCGAGCTCGTGCTCTACGACGCCGTCCAGGCGGGTTCCCACGCGGTGCTCGACCCGCAGCAGGCCCAGCTGCGGGGCGACGGGCGCTTCGCGTTCGAGGTCAGCGCAGGTCGCTACGCGCTCCGCGCCCGCAACGGCCCGAGCGAGTCGCCCCCCGCCTACTGCACCCTCGAGCCGGGTCAGCGCCACGACGCGGGCAAGCTCACGGTCCCGCGGCCCTCGAGCGTCTCGGGGCGCGTGCAGCTCCCGCCGAACCTCAGCGTCGCGTTCCCGGTGGCCGCGCGGATCATGATCGAGGTCCGCGCCGAGCGCCCCGACAACGAGGTCGGGCCCCCGGCCTGGGGACGGCGGATCGTGCGCAACGTCGAGCTCGACGCGACCCTGGCCTACTCCCTCGAGCTGCCCCCCGGCGAGCTGCGGATCCGGGTCGAGGTCCCGATCCCGGGCGATCACCAGGTCGGCTTCTGGAAGGGCCTGACCCTGGCCCCCGGGGCGCGCGAGTCGCTCGACCTCGAGCTCAGCGAGCTCTCGGTCGCCTTGCGCGGCGTCGTGCGCGACGACACGGGGCGCCCGCTGCCGGGGGCCCGCGTCGGCTACCGCGGCACCAGCGCGGTGACCGACGACCAGGGGCGCTACGTGCTGCGGGGGCTCGACATGGGCGACCTCGAGCTCGTGGTGCACGCGGCCGGCCACGAGCAGGGCTTCCTCCGCCGGAGCTACTCGGGCTCGACCGCGGTCGAGGACTTCGACCTGCGCCGGCTCGGCGGACTGCGCGGGGTCGTGCGCGACGCCGAGGGCGCGCCGGCGGCCAACGTGCCGCTCTCGATCACGCTGCGCAAGGACACCGGCGAGGTCGTCCCCTTCGAGGCGCGCAGCGGCGGCTCGGGGAGCTACGCGCTCAGCGACCTGCTCCCCGGGCGCTACACGGTGGGCGTCGGCGCGAGCCAGGTCGACGCGGTCGTGCGCCCCGGAGAAGACACCGAGGCCCCCGAGCTGACCTTGCCGTGAGCGACGACGAAGCCCTCGTGCGGCGCGCGATCGCGGCGGACGCGCGGGCGATCGCCGAGCTGCAGGTCGGGAGCTGGAGGGTGGCCTACCGCGAGATCCTGCCCGCGGCCCTGCTCGCCGGGTTGAGCGTCGCCGACGGCACCGAGCGTCGCCACAGCCAGCTCAGCGAGCCGACCCCGGGTGTGACCAACTGGGTCGCGACCCTCGACGAGGACGTGGTCGGCTGGGCGGCCAGCGGCCCCTCGCGCGAGGCCGACCTGCCCCCGGGCACCCTCGAGCTCTACGCGCTCTACGTGCACCCCGACCAGGTCGGCAAGGGCCACGGGCGCGCGCTCATGCAACGCGCCCTCGCCGACGCCCGAGATCGCGGCGCGCCCTGCATGACGCTCTGGGTCCTGAGCGAGAACGCGCGCGCGCGCGCCTTCTACGGCCAGGCCGGCTTCGCGGTCGACCCCCAGGCCCCCGAGGTCGCCTTCGACGACACCGACGCGCTCAAGCTGCGCATGCGGCGGGCGCTGTAGGCGCGGTGGCGGACAATCCAAACTCCACCAGGCCGCGCGCCGCAGGCGCCGGTATGCTCTCGTCCCGAGGGATCCCTTGCAGCTACGCGGCCACGTCGAGTTCACCGACCTCTTCCCCGAGTTCCGCGAGATCGTGGCCTCGGCCCAGACCGAGGCCGACTACAAGGCCCGAGTCTGGGGTTGGATCGACGCCCAGCGCTCGGGGGCGCTGGGCCCCTTCTTGCGCGACATGGAGCAGTTCTTCTCGCGCCTGTACAAGCTGCCCTCCCTGGCCGAGGCGCGGGAGAGCGTGGCGCGCCTCGCCGACGCCCAGCACGTGGAGCGCGCGCGCGCGGCCTGCGCCCGGGTCGAGGAGGTCTCGGGGGTCGCCCTCGACTGCGGGGTGATCCTGCTCGCGGGGCTCGAGCGCCCCGAGGGCTACAGCCGCTTCCACTGCGGACGCAACACCGTGCACATTGGCCTCGACCACGCGAGCAACCTGCGCTTCGCGGACCACCTCGAGATCATCATGGCGCACGAGCTGACCCACGCCCTGCGCGACCCCGTGCCCGCCGTGCTCGCCGACCGCGGCGGCTGGCCCAGCATGAGCCACGACGACTTCGTCGCCCGCTACCCGTTCCGCGAGCACCTGGTCAGCGAGGCCCTGGCCACCGCCACCTCCGAGCTGGCCTACCCCGGCCGCCCCGCCCAGCGCTACGTCTACTTCGACGCCGAAGACTACGCCTGGTGCGAGCGCCACCGCGCGGAGGTCCTGAGCCGCGTCGCCCGAGCGGTCGAGACCGACGAGAGCTTCCGCACCTTCTACGCCACGGACGTGATCGCCCCGGGCTCCCCCGATTGCTGCGACTACTACCTCGCGCTGCACCTCGGCCGCTTCGCCCTGCGGCGCGCCCCGCTCGCGCAGCTCCTCGGCATGCCGTCGAGCGAGTTCCTCGAGGCCTACTGGGCCGACTTCGTGGCCGACTTCACGAGCCGCCCGCTCGCCGACGACGCCGGCCCGCCGACCCCGGGCGGACCGGAGCTGGCGCGCGCGCTCGACCTCGACTTCGTGCCGCCGCTGGTGAAGCGCTTCTACCGCGAGCTGGTCTCGCAGCTCACGCCCTCGGCGGCCGGCGAGGACTCCCCGGAGACCCAGCTCACGGCGGCCACCGCCGCCGCGGGCTTGAACTACGGCGGCGGGCCCTACGACGTCTACCCCTACCCCCTGGTGCTGACCCACGACGACCTCGACTACCTGCGCTGGGTCACCGAGCGCCTCGCGAGCTCGATCGAGCGCGTGGTCGAGCTCTACCGCAGCGACCCGGAGGTGCGCGCCTACTTCGCGCTCCCGCCGCACCTCGAGCAGCTCGCCCTGCTCGACCCTGGCTACCGCCCCCTCGTGCCGATCGGGCGCTTCGACTCCTATTGGAACGGCCGGCGCCTGCAGTTCCTCGAGCTCAACACCAACGGCACCGCCGGGATCCTGCTCGCCGATCGCCTGCCCGGGCTCTACGAGGCCCTGCCCCAGCTCGGCCCGCTCCTGCGGCGGCACGGCCTCGCGGGGTTGCCCCTGCGCGCGAAGCTCCAGGAGACGCTGCTCGACACCTGGCGCCAGGCGCGCCCCGGGCGTGACCGGCCAGGCTTGGTCGCGATCCTCGACTGGTCGGGTCAGCCCACCGGGAGTGAGCTCAGCCAGCTCGCCGAGGTCCTCTCGGCGGAGGGCCTGCCCACCGCGGTCGTGCACCCCGAGTCGCTCGAGTTCGACGGCGAGCGCCTGAGCTCGGGCGGGCGCGTGATCGACCTCGTGTATCGCCGACTCACGACCCTCGACCTCGTCGAGCGCGCCGACGAGCTCGAGCCCTTCTTCGCGGCCTGCCGCGCCGACGCGGCCGTGGTGGTCGGGTCCTTCCCCGCGGACGTGGCCCACTCCAAGCGCATGTTCGCGTTCTTGACCGACGAGCGCTGGCGGCGCCACTTCAGCATGGAGGAGCGCGCGCTGATCGACGCCCACGTCCCCTGGACGCGGATCCTGCGCCCCTCGCGCACGATCTACCGCGGCCAGGCCGGCGAGCTGCTCCAGCTCGCCCTCGAGCAGCGCGAGCGCCTCGTGCTCAAACCCACGGAGGGCTTCGAGGGCCGCGGCGTGCTCCTGGGGGTCGAGACCGCGCCCGACGTGTGGGCGGCCGAGGTGCAGCGCAGGTTCGGCGGCCCGCACCTGGTCCAGGAGTACGTCGAGCCTCCTCAGCGGATCGTGCACCTGCAGGGCCCCGACGGCGCGGTCCACGAGACGCCGCTCTTCCTCCACGTGGGAGAGTTCGTGCTCTCGGGTCGCCTCGCGGGACTGCTGGTGCGCGCCTCGCTCGAGCGCGTCCTGGCCGTCGAGTCGACGGAGCGCGCCCTGCCCTGCTTCGTCCTCGACCCCGACCTCGCGACCGGCCCCGACCAGGGCCTCCGCTGAGCGCTGCCCGCAAGACCTCGCCACGAAGTGCTGAGCTTGCGGGCTGTGGCTAGGCGGGCGGGCAGGCCTCGGGGCGGAAGCGCGCGCCGCGCTCGCTCTGGAAGAAGCGCTCGAGCACGTCGGCCGCGAGCGCGCGCAGGTCGTCGCTCGACCACAGCCAGTCGCCCACGGTCGTGCCCTCCTGGGCCTCGTAGAGCCGCTCGAGCAGCTCGCCCTCGTTCTTCAGCGCGGCGTTGCGCAGGCCGTCCCACACCGCCTCGCGCGCGCGCTCGCGGGCCGCGGCGTCGGGGATCAGGGACTTGAGCGGGCGCTGGAGCATGTGCTCGGCGAGCTGGCGCTGCGCCTGCTGAAAGCCCTCGCGCTTCTCCGGGGAGAGCACGTGCTGGATCAAGCGCTCGGTGGCGCGCCCGCTCCAACCGCCGAGGAAGGCCTTGATCTGCCCCTCCAGGCGGCCCTCGACCTCGTCCTTGAAGGCCGCGCGCACCCGGCGCTGGATCCCTCCGAGCACGGGGAGCTTGTCGACGAACCCGCCCAGCAGGTCGACCCGCCGGAAGAACTCCTGGATCCCGTTGTAGAGCACGTCGCCCAGGCTCTCCTCGACCGCCGGCGAGCGCATGAAGGCGGCGAGCGCCTCGGCGTCGGGCTCGAAGTTCCCGGCGGCGTCGAGCAGGCGCGCCTTCGCCTCGGGGGAGAGCAGCGCCTCGAGCGGGCGCTCCTCGTTGGCCCAGGTCTGCTCCACCCGGCCCCAGGCGTCTTCGAAGCGCGGGCGGAAGCGCACGAAGAACGCCTCGTCTTCGCGCCAGGCCTTGATCAGGGCCTCGGCGGTCTCGCGCGGGAGCAAGGAGGCGGGCGGCTGCTCGCGCAGCCAGGCGTCGAGGGCGTCGGTCGCGTCGCGGGTGCTCATGGGCCTATACCCCTCGCTGGGCTGCCGGCCACACGTACTTGTGCAGCTGCAGGTTGAGTCGCGCGTGCCGCAGCCCGCTGGCGACGAGGAAGTCGGAGACCACGTCCGGCGCGAGCTGGCCGTGGACCGGAGAGAACAGCAGCGCGCAGCCGACGGCGTCGAGGTCGTGCTCGCGGATCCACTCCAGCGCGTAGAGGAGGTCGCCCTCGTCGGCGACGACGAACTTGACCTCGTCCTCGGCGCGCAGCGCGGCGGAGTTGCCCGGCAGGTTGCGCGCGTGCATGCCGCTCGCCGGGCACTTCACGTCGAGCACGCGGACCACGCGCGGGTCGAGGGGCGCGGTGTCGACGTGCCCGCCGGTCTCGATCAGGACCTCGTGGCCGGCGTCGCAGAGGGCCGCGGCGAGCGGCAGGCAGCCCGGCTGCTCGAGGGGCTCGCCGCCGGTGAGCAGCACGAGCGGCACCCCGAACTCGGCGACCGCCTGCACGACCTCGGGCAGCGCGCGCCGCGCGCCCTCGTCGAAGGCGTAGGCCGTGTCGCACCAGCTGCAGCGCAACCCGCAGCCCGTGAGCCGCACGAACACGCAGGGGCGCCCCGCGCGCGTGCCTTCGCCTTGCACGCTCGCGTAGAGCTCGTTGAGGACGACCTCGTCCTCGCTTCCCCGATCCCGCGCAGCCATGCGCCCAGGATACCGAAGTCCCTCGACACCCTGGCGGTCGGGCTCGGGGATCAGCGCGCGCCGAGGGTCACCCCGTTGGCGTCGAAGAAGGTCACCGCCTTCGGCCAGCCTTCGCAGCGGGCGGCGTAGCCCCAGGGGTCCTGGGCGTCGGGGCCCAAGCGGGTCAGGAGGAAGAGCCCCGGCTGCTGCTCGCGAATGCGCCGCAGCACCGCGGCGGGCACGCCGGCGGGCGCAGCCGGATCGAGGGCCACGACCTGCCCGGCGTCGCCTGAGCGGTACGCGCGCAGCAGCCAGTCCAGGTGCTCGCGCCGGGGCGTCAGCAGGAGCTCGCCAGCCGGCGTGGCGCCGCGGAAGGCCTGACCGAGGTAGGTCTCGTCGGCGCCGAAGGCGAGGGTCAGCGTCAGGTCGCGGCCCATAGCGTCCTCGAGCATGAGCCACGCCAGGTAGCCGCGCGTGGCCGAGGCCGGTCCGACGCGCGTCACCACCACCCCCGCGTGCAGCTGGTGCCGCTCGCGCAGCGCCCGGCAGACCCGCTCGACCGTGGCCCGCAGGGCGAGCCCCAGGCTCGTGAGCGGGACCCCGGCGCCCGCCCCGCCCGACCCGAGCAGCGCGGAGCGTCCGGAGGCGTCGACCGTGCGCAGGCCGTGGGCGACGTAGACCTCGGGCCGCGTCCAGTGGGCCTCTCCGTCGACGATCCCTGCTGCGATCGCGTCCTCGCGGGCTCCCTGGGTCAGCGCGGCAGCGCTGAACACGTCGCCCGGTCGCGCCGAGGCGGGGGACTCGAGCGCGATCAGCCGGCGGTCGGGGGTCCGGCAGAGCATGAACGCGCCCTCGTGCTCGACGTCCTCGGCGTCCCGCCACCTGGCCCCGACCACGTCTTCGACGGTGAAGAACTCCCGCAGCCGAACGCCGCGCAGCGTCAGCTCCGCGGCCCCTGGCTGCTCGAGGCGCTCGCGCAGCCCCTCCCCACCGTCGGTGACGGTGTAGAGCGCGAGGCAGGGGAGCTCCGCGGTGCCCTGCAAGGCCGCGTCCAGCCCGTCACGACCCGGGGAGAAGACCGCGCGCAAGGTTCGACCGTCGGGGCCGCCCTCGTCGACGTCCGAGGACTCCCAGCGCCGCCCGCGGTGGTCGACGCGGGTGACCGTGAGTCGCCCGGCTCGGTCCCGGTCGAAGGTCAGCGTCGCCGAGGGCGGTGTGCGATAGAGCTGCCGGTCGCCTTCGAGGACGAAGCTCCCCCTCAGAGGCTCCTGAGCGAGCAGGGCGGGGGGCAGGCAGAGGAGCAGGGCGACGCTCGAGGAGAGGGCACGGGCCATGGGGCCTCCGAGGGGTTCGTGCTCCCCCCGCGCAATCGCGGTGCCTGCCGCGTCGTCGGCCCAACCCTCACGCCAGGCGCAGGGACGGCGAAGAAGTGCCCCGGACGGACAGCGCGCGCCCCCCGGTTCGTTTGGGTCGCAGTTAGGGCCCGGGGCTGGGTTCCAGGCGCTGGACCGAGCGCTCGGCGATCAGCTCCAGCGCAGCCCTCGCGAGCTCGGCGCCGCTGAACCGGTCGAGGCAGGTCCGGGGCTTCCCGGGCAGCTTGCAGTGGCTGGCGCAGCAGGGGGCGCAGAGGGTGCTGCCCTGGAGCACGCGGGCCGCCGGCCCGGGGTAGCCGAGCGGCCCCGTGCGCGCGGGGTCGGCCGCGTGGAACACCGCCACCACCGGGCGTCCGAGCATGCGCGCCAGGTGCAGCGGCCCGGTGTCTGGGCCGACCACCGCCGCCACCCTCTGCAGGGCCTCGGCGGAGGCGCGGATCGACTGCCCGCACGCGATCCGGGGCGCGCTCACCCGGCAGCGCGCGAGCACGTCGCGCGCGCGGAAGCGGTCGCCCGGTCCGCCGAGCACCACGCAGGGGCGACCCGCGGCGTTGAGCGCGTCGGCGCACTCGGCGAGGAGCGCAGCCGGCAAGCGGTTGGCGGGCTTGCCCGCGCCGACCAGCAGCGCGACCTCGGGCCCCGGCTCGACCGACGCCAGCGGCAGGCGCGCCGCGGGGAGCGGCCCCACCGGGACGTGCACGCCGAAGGA
>JAGQRJ010000834.1 GCA_020425635.1 Planctomycetota bacterium
CGGCGCGCTCAGCGCGGCCGCGTACCACGCCTGCCTCCCCGACTACCTCGCGCACATCGGGGTCGCCTACAACGACGTGATCCTCGCCTGCACCTTCACCCTCGCCTTGCTCGCCGGCGATCGCTTCGTGCGCCGGCCCTGCGCTCGGCGCGGCGCCCTGGCCGGGGTGTGCGTGGGGCTCGCGTTCGGGTCCAAGTTCAGCGCGCTGCTCCTCGGGCCGATCGCGCTGGGGGTCGTGCTGCTCGAGGCCTGCGCCCGCCGCGACCGCCGGAGCTGGGCTCTGGCGCTGATCAAGCACGGCGCCCTCGGGCTGCTCTCCCTCTACCTGACCCTCGTTCTGATCGAGCGCGGGGACCTCGCCCTCGCGCTCTGGCGCGCGGGCCTCGAGTGGACCCTGAACCCCAGCCTGCGACGGATCATGCCCAGCTACTACCTGGGGGCGTTGCGCCCGGGCAGCGGGGTGTTCTTCCTGATCGCCTACGCGGTCAAGCTGCCGCTCGCCGCTCACGCCCTCGTCGGGGTGGGGGTCGCCCTGTTCGCGCGCGCGCGGTGGCGCACGCGCCGGGGCTGGCGGCGCTGGCTCCGCGCTCCCTGGCGCGCCCCGCTGTGTGGCGTGCTGCTCCTCGTCGTGGTGTTCGCGCGTTCGGAGGTCAACAACGGGCTGCGCTACGCGCTCCCTGCCTTCCCGCTCCTCGCGCTCTGGCTCGGCCCGGTGTGGGCGCGGGCCTGGCGCCGCGCCCGCCCCGCGGGGCGTTGGGCCCTAGGGGCCCTCTGGGCGGGCGCGATCGGCGCCGCGCTCGCCGCCTACCCCCACTTCCTCGGCTACATGAACGCGCTGGTGCCGGTCGAGCGGCGCAACTGGGTACTCGTCGAGTCGAGCCTCGACTGGGGCCAGGGGCTCGTCGAGCTGCGCGAGTATCTGCGCGAGGAGGGCTACCCCGCGGTCTCTCTGGCCTACTTCGGCTCCGCCGCGCCGGCCTCCTACGGGATCGTCTACCGTCCCCTGCCGAGCTTCCTCGACATTCCTCCGGTCGACGGTGTGCCCCCCGGCCCGCTCCCGGTCGCGGTCTCGGCGACGCTGCTCAGCGGGCTCTACCTGCCGGGCGATCTCTACGCGGCCTACCGCGACGAGCGCCCGATCGCGGTCCTCGCCGGCGGCAGCTTGCTGGTCTATGCCCCACGCGAGGACCCGCTGGGTCCGCAGTAGCACTTCCCCGGCGCTCGCGGGCCGCTGGAGCGAGGACCCAGCAGGCAGGGCCGCTCGACCGCGCCCGAAGTGGCGGCGGCGCCTTCGGCCGCCGTCAACCAAAGGACGGGGGCGAGCCCGCAGGCTCGCCCCCGCCTTGCTTCCTTCCTCGAAGCGTTAGCGGAGCGGGCGGATCCGCACGCGCACCATGCGATCGGCGGCGGGCAGCGCCCAGACGGGGTCGGCGTAGGGCCGGAGGCGACCCGAGCCCTCGGCCGGGCCGGCCTCGTGGGTGGCCGGGGGCTGGCTGGGGCCGGCGCCGCCGGCCTCGTTGGCCTCGCTGCCCGCGTCCCAGACCGCGGTCATGCGCTCGAGGTCGCGCTGGATCGCTCCGGCGCTGCGGATCCGGCCGCTGGGGGTGAGCAGGGCCACGCCCTGGGGTCCGAGGGTCAGGAAGGCGTCGTTGGACGGCACGACCATGCTCGCGAAGCTCAGGTAGTGATTTCGCCGGCTGGCCTGCACGCGGAAGCTCACGCTGGCGCCCGGCTGGACGGCGCTGGTGCTGCCGGTCGAGGTCACGCCGGCGCGGCGCAGCTCGGCGAGGTAGTCGGTGGTGCCGCCGTCCTCGGCCAGCTCGGCGAGGGCGCTCGAGGCGCGCTGGCCGGCGCGGAAGAAGCTGGCCGAGCCGTCGCCAAGGCCGTAGGCAGCCGGGGTCAGGATCCCAGGGTAGCCGGTGCGGTCGCTCGTGTTGTGCAGCGTGACCTCGAAGGTACCGCGGCCGTCGACGTCGCGGACCTCGACTCGCGCCCAGCCCTGCGCCAGGTCGTTGGTGCTGTCGGCGTAGCGGCGCACGTTGCCGTTGGGGTCGCGGGGGCCGGTGTTCGGACCCGCCTGCAGGGGGGCGGTCGTCGAGCCCACGCCGGGGGCCTGGTTGGCCTCGGTGCCCGCGTCGAAGACCGCGAGGCGGTCGCGGAGCAGGGCCTCGAGGGCTGCCGCGTCGAGGAGCGCGCCGCGCGCGTCGAACAGGCTGACGCCGTCGGGGCCGGGGGCGACGAAGGCGTCGTTGCTGCGGGCGATCATGGTCGCGAAGCTCAGGCGCGGAGTGCGGCGGTCGGCGCGGACGTCGAACTCGACCGAGGCGCCGGGGCCCCAGGGCGCGCTGCCCACCACCTGCACCTGACCCACGCGGGGGTTGGCGACGAGCTGCTGCTCGAGGGGCTGGGTGTTGCCGTCTTCGGCGAGGGCTTCGAGGCCGGGGGGCGCCGGACGGTCGAGCTCGAACAGCGCGACCTCGGCGGCGTGGGTCGCCACCAGGATCGGGGTCAGGGGCGAGCTGAGCGCGCGGCTCCGGTTGGTCAGGCGGATCGCGTAGCCGTCGGCGGTGCGGCGCACCTGCACGTCGACCAGCTCACTGGCGAGGGGCAAGGCGCGGGTCGAGTCGCTGAAGGGGCGCAGGGTGCCCTCGGCGGGGCCGGTGTCGGGACCAGCCTGGCGCGGGGCCTGGTTGGGGCCCATGCCCGGGGCCTCGTTGGCCTCGGTGCCCGCGTCGAAGAGCTCGAGCCCGCTGAGCACCCGCTCGGCGAGGGGGCGGCCCTGGGCGTCGAACAGCTCCACGCCGCGCAGCGGGGTGGCGACGAAGGCGTCGTTGGTCTGTCCGAGCATGGTCGCCAGGCTCAGGCGGTCGCCGGCCTCGGCCTCGACCACGAAGCGATACGACCCCGCGGGGAAGGCCGGCCCGGGCACGTTGGCGCCGTCGGGGGTGTCGAACACGCCGTGGGCGCGGACGTCCGGGTCGCGGGCGAGGGAGGTCTCGAGCTCGGCCGGGTTGCCGTCTTCGGCGAGGGCCTCGAGGCCCTCGGCCACGAGCGGGGTCCCGCGACGGTGCAACGCCCAGGCGCCCGGCGCCAAGGGTGAGGTGAAGGCGGAGTCTGCCGAGGTGTTCTCCACGATCACCTCGAAGCGCTGCTTGGTGGGGGTCGGCGTGGGGGTCGAGGCGCCGAGGGTGGCCTGCAGGCTCCAGGCGACGAGGATTCCGTTGCCGCCGCGGCGGGTGTCCTTGACCTCGAGGGTCCAGTCGCCCATGAAGTCCTGGCCCTTGAAGCGGCCGAGGTCGCCGGCGGTCGCCAGGTTCAGCCCGAACACGCCGCCCAGGTTCGCGCGTCCGTCGCGGGGCGAGCCGCGGAAGAGCTCGACCGCGGTCCCCTCGGGCGAGATCAGGCGCACTTCGAGGTCGCCGCGGCGCGGGTGGTAGACGTAGATCCCGACCTGCAGGTCTTCGATCGCGCCGGGGAGGGCTGGGTCGAGGGTGGCGCGCAGGCTGCCAGCCCCGTCGGGGACGCGGGAGTAGGGGAAGTCGCGGAGCACGCTGCTGTCCTGGGCGGTGGCCGCGGCGGCCACGGCGACCAGGCCCACGGCGAGGAAGGAGAGCCGGTTCATGGTGAAGTCCTTTGCGTTGGAGCGGATCGCCCCAGGTCTGAATTTCCATTTCGCGCTGGCGAGCAACTCGCTGTTACGCGCCGCGCCAACGGCCACAGATTCGCCGCGTCGCGCAGAGAAATCCAAGTCAATGCTTTGCATAGAACGTTGCGTTTGAGTCAATGGTTGTATGGATCGACTGCTGCGCTTGAGCGAGCTCTGGCCTTACCTCCCCGCCTTCCGCGCGGTGGCGGAGACCGAGCACTTGCCCACGGCGGCGGACCGCCTGCACCTGACGCCCTCGGCGCTCTCGCGCGCGATTCGTCAGCTCGAGCAGCGCCTCGGTCAGTCGCTGTTCGCGCGACGCGGGCGGCGGATCGTGCTCAACGACTCAGGGCAGGCGTTCCTCAACTCGGTGCGCGACGCCATGCGCCGCCTCGACGACGGCGTCGCGGGGCTGGTCGAGCCCGAGCCGGCGGGGCCGCTGCGCGTGGTGAGCGTGAGTCAGCTGGCCACCACCCTGCTCGTCGAGGCGCTCCCCGAGTTCCTCGCGCGCTTCCCGCGGCTCGAGCCCGAGCTCGCCTCCAGCGCGAGCGCGCCGCTCTCGGACCTGCTGCTGCGCGGCGAACTCGACGCCGCGTTCAGCGAGGTCGCGGTCCGCCGCCCTGGGCTGACCCTCACCAAGCTGGGGAGCTTCCGCAACCTCGTCTACTGCGCGCGCGGGCACCCGCTCGCCGGGCGCAAGGCGGTCAAGACCGAGCAGCTGCAGCGCCACGCCTTCGTGGCCCCGCCGCAGGTCCCGGGGCCACCCCTCGACGACTGGCCGCCGGAGCTCGAGCGCAAGGTGGCGCTGCGCGTGGATCAAATGCAGGCGGCCATGGCCTGCTGCGCCCAGGGCCGGCTCCTGGGGGTGTTCCCCGAGCGGGTCGTGCAGGGCCACGCGTTGGGCGAGCGCCTGGTGCCCGTGGCGTGGAACCGGCTCCCCGTGGCCTCGGTCTATGCGTTGACCCGCGCGCGGCTGGGTACCGGCGACGCGGCCGCCGCGCTCGTCGACGCGGTCGCGAACACCTGCGCTCTGGCCTAG
>JAGQRJ010000835.1 GCA_020425635.1 Planctomycetota bacterium
CGAGGGACGCGCACCGCACGTCGACGTCCTCGCACACGATCTCGACGTAGTGAACGCTGGGCATGGGAGGCTCCTTCGGCCGGGGCTCGGGGGCGAGCGGTCTGACGACTGGCGAGAGACACCCAAGGGTCTCACGCCAGGCGAACTGCAACCGCAGCGCCCCGCGGCCACCGCTGCCGCTGAGGCCCTGCCCGAGGACGCGTTGACTCGGGGCCGTTCGCGGCGGTCAGCCTACCATTCCGCGCGCTGCGGCCTCAGGCGTGCCACCCTCCCAGATCCCGGATACGATTCGCGGTCTAGCAAAGGTCCAGATCATGCAAACGTCGGCCTCGCTCCCCCTCCTCGCGCTCACCCTCGTCCTCTGTGGCTGCCCCCAGCAGGGGAGTGACCCTCAGACCCCCTCCGCCTCCACCGGCACCGTGAACGTCACCCTGCAGGACGCCCCGGTCGAGGCGGAGAAAATCGAGGTCACGATCTCCGAGGTCTCCCTGCACTTCGTCCCCAAGGGCTCGGAGGCCAAGGCCGGTGACGACGACGCCGCCGTGGGAGGCGAGGACCCCTCGAAGGCCGGCTGGCGCGCAGTGCTGAAAGGCGAGCAGACCTTCGATCTGCTCAAACTCGCTGGGAACCCCACCGCGCTGGGTTCGTTGCAGCTGGGCGAGGGGAAGGTGACCCAGATCCGACTCCACCTCTCCGAGGCAACCCCGCCCACGATCACGATCGGAGGGGAGACCCAGCCGCTGGAGGTCTCCTCGAGCAAGGTCAAGATCGTCGGGAACTTCGAGATCAAGCCGGGGAGCACGACCCAGATCGCCCTCGACTTCGACGCCGCCGAGTCGGTCCAGGAGAAGGGCAAGGGCTACCAAATGCGCCCCACGGTCAAGCTCGCGAAGTAGCTGCTCCGCTCCGGCGCACGCAGAGCGCCGACTGCCTACCGCTGCGGTCTGGCCATGGCGCGGATCGTCGCCTGCGTCTGCCGCGTCGCCACAGCCAGACGCGAAGGCTGCGACCGCAGCCTTGGAGTTCGGCTCAGCTGCCCAGGAGCTCGTCGACGCGCTCGCGCACGCGCGGCCAGGCTTCGATTCTTCGTTGACAGGGGAGGAGGTCGAGGCCTAGGCTCTCACCCCAGAAGAGGTCGAGAGGAGACACGCCGCACCCGAGGTTTCGTGGAGCTCACGAAGGTCACCCAGCTCTTCGCGTCGTGGACGACGCCCGAGCACCCAGCGGTCCACCTCGACGCGGTGCTCCCTCGCCAGGCGAGCGATCACGTCTCCCTCTCCCTCGAGTTCACGCCTCAGGGCTACGTCGCGCGCGACGAAGCGATCGCCCACGGCCAACGGAGGTCGTGTTCTTCCTCGAGGAGGTCGCCAGCTGGCTCGAGGCTCGCTTCCAGCGGGCTCACCCCCGGCAGGCCGATCACCTGCTGTGGGTCGCGTCGCCCCACGGGGCCCGCCGCGGCGCTTCCCAGGGCGCGTCCCTGCAAATAGGCCTACGCCCCCGATTGGAGACCCCGTGCCCCGCTACGTCCACGAACGAACCCAGCACGTATGGGAGATCAGCCTCGACGGGACCCGAGTCACCCGCTCCGCGACCGACCTCGGGCCCGGCGGGACCGTCGAGTTTCCCGACGAACGGACCGCCCAAGCCGCGATGAAGATGAACATTGCGCTGATGGTTGGAGACGGCTACCGACCCGTGGCCGCGCCGAGGAGGGCCCCCCAGCCGCGCAAGCCCCGCACCGGGCTCGCCGCGGAGAGCGAATACGGGCCCGGCCCCCTGACCCGCTTCGTCGGGCGGCCCGTGCTCGACTACGACCCCGAGGGGCCTGGGCGCTTCGACGCCACCGAGGGCGCGGCCTGCCGGGTGGGCCTCCGCCCTGGCGAAGATGGCACCGAGCCCCTCGTCGTCCGCCTGCAGCAGCTGGCCGCGGACGAGCACGCGGTCCAGCTGGAGGCCCTGGTCGTCGGCCCCTACGACCCGCGCCGGGCCGTGGACGGGCAGGCCGTGCTCGACGGCGTGCTCGCGCTAGCAAGGGTCTGCCCCAACCTCGAGGCCCTCTTCCTCGGCGACCTCCACCCCGACTGGGGCTGCAGAGACCTGTTCCACGTTCGGGTGGGAGACTGGGGCCCGCTGCTCCAGGCCTTCCCCAGGCTCGCGCACCTGCGCGTGCGCGGGCACGCCGACCTGGGCCCGCTGCGCAGCGACTCGTTGCGCTCGCTCTGCGTGCAGACCATGACCAGCTCACGCAGCGTGCAGTCGGTCGCCGCGGCCAACGTGCCCCGGCTGGAGCACCTCGAGCTGTGGTTGGGTGACGCCGAATACGGTGGCGACTCCGGCGCGGCCGAGCTCGAGCCGATCCTCTCCGGCAAACGCTTTCCCAACCTGCGCTACCTCGGGCTCCGCAACGCCGGCGCCGCGGACTTGGTCGCCCAGGCGGTGGCGAACGCGCCGATCCTCGAGCAGATCCGGACCTTGGACCTGTCCCTGGGCGCGCTGACCGATCGCGGGGCGGAGGCGCTGTTGGCCAGCCCCGCCGCCGCCCGACTCGAGCGCCTGGACCTGCGCCACAACCGATTCACGCAGGCCGTCGCAGATCGGCTGCGCCAGCTGGGCCCCGAGGTCGACCTGGACCCCATGCAGCTCGTCGGCCGCCGCGGGCTGCGCACCTGGGGGGTCGACCTCCACCACCGCCGCCAGGCGGAAGCCGAGGAGCGCCGGGTGGACGTCCTCAGCCTGTTCGGGCAAGCGAAGCGCGAGGGCCAGACGCGGTGAGCGCCGCCCAGCGCGTCGC
>JAGQRJ010000127.1 GCA_020425635.1 Planctomycetota bacterium
CGCACTCGTCGTCGTCCGACAAGGCGGGAGCCGGTCCGAGCGTAATGGGTTTACGTGGCCGGCGACCAACGCAGTCGGCGGCGACGAGGGCAAGCGAGGGCGTTGGCTGAGTTTGCGGACAGAGCCTGGCCCGCACTGCTCACCACTTCGTGGTGAGATTTGCGGGCTAGCTGAGCGCCATGTCGACGTCTTCGGCGCCGAGCACGTCTTCGGCCGCGAGCACCGCCATGCCCATGCAGGCGTTCTCGAGCTCGCGCACGTTGCCCTTCCAGCCGTGGGCGAGGAGGCGCTGCTTGGCGTCCTCCCCGAAGCTCAGGCGGCGTCCGTTCTCCGCGGCGGCGCGCTGGAGGAAGGCCTCGGCGAGGACCAGGAGGTCGTCGCCGCGCTCGCGGAGCGGAGGCAGCCAGAGGGTGAGCACGTTGAGCCGGTAGAGCAGGTCTTCGCGGAAGCGCTTGGCCGCGACCTCCGCGTCGAGGTCGCGCCAGGTCGCCGCGACCAGCCGCGCGTTGACCTTGCGCGGCTTGCTCTCGCCGACGCGCACGATCTCCTTCTCCTGGATCGCCCGCAGGAGCTTGACCTGCACCGACTGCGGCAGGTCGCCGAGCTCGTCGAGGAACAGGGTCCCGTTCGCCGCCGCCTCGAAGTAGCCGACCTTGTCGCGGTCGGCGCCGGTGAACGCGCCCTTCACGTGGCCGAAGAGCTCGCTCTCGATCAGGCCCTCGGGGATCTGCCCGGTGGTCGCCACGAAGGGGCCCTTGCGTCCGCTGAGGTCGTGCAGCGCGCGCGCGATCAGCTCCTTGCCGGTGCCGGTCTCGCCGCGCACCAGGACGGGCAGCGGCGAGCTCGCGACCTTCTTCACGGTGTGCAGCACCCGCGCCATGGCGTCGCAGCGTCCGACGAGGCCGGGGAACTCGTCCCAGATCCCGTCGTCGATCGCCCCCGCGGCGACGTCGCCCTCGGGGGTCGCGGGCCGGGGCACGCTGGCGCGGCCGGTCTGGGTCAGCTCGCGCTTGTCGAGGCCTGCGCGGATCCGCGCGCGCACGTCGTCGATCTTGAACGGCTTCTGAATGAAGTCCTGGGCCCCGTGCTTCATGGCCTCCACCGCCGTCGGCACGTCGCCGTGGGCGGAGATCATGTAGACGAGCAGGTTCGGGTCGCGCTCCCGCGCGTGGCGCAGCACCGTCATGCCGTCGCAGCCGGGCATGCGCAGGTCGGTGACCACGACGTCGAGCCCCCCCTGGTCGATCCGCGCGATCGCCTGCTCGCCGTCTTCGGCGGCCTCGACGTCGTAGTCGGCGCGCTTGAGCACCTCCACGAGCCCCATGCGCATGGCGGCCTCGTCGTCGACGATCAGGACCTTGGGCTTGCTCATTCGGCCTCCGCTGCGGCGGGCAGATCGAGGGTGAACCGCGTCCCGACGCCCAGCTCGGAATCTACCCAAATGCAGCCGCCGTGTTCGCGCACGATCCCGAAGCTGACCGAGAGCCCGAGCCCCGTTCCCTCGCCCACCGACTTGGTGGTGAAGAAGGGCTCGAAGACCCGCTCCAGGTTCACGCCTTCGATCCCGCCCCCCGTGTCCGCGACCGACACCCACACCCGCCGCGGGGCCTGGATCGCGTCGCCGAAGCGCCGCCCGGGCGGCTCCTCGCTCCCGCTCGCCTGGCGCACCTCCAGGCGCAGGGTGCCCTGCCCGTTCATGGCGTGGGTCGCGTTGACGATCAGGTTCAGGATCACCTGCGCGAGCTGCGCCTCGTCGCCGGTGACCGCCGGCGAGGGCGCGGGGACGTCCTGCACGATCTCGAGCTCGCGGGCCATTTTCTGGTGGCGCACGATCTTCAGCGCGCGCTCGAGGGAGTTCTCGATCGGGAAGGTCTGCCGCTCGCCCTCGCTCTTGCGGGCGAAGCGCAGCAGGTTCTTCACGATGTCGCCCACCGCGGTCGCCTGCTCCTCGATCATGCGCGCCTTCTCCAGCGCGTCGCCGGCGCCGAGGCTGCCTTCGATCTCCTCGACGAGGAGCTGCGCGAACATGCTGATCACGCCCACGGGGTTGTTGATCTCGTGGGCGATCCCCGCGGCCATTTCGCCGAGGGTCGAGAGCTTCTCCGACTGCACGAGCTGCACGCGCAGCTGGCGCATTTGGGTCACGTCGCGCGCGTACTCCACCACGCCGCCCACGCGCCCGTCGGCCGCGAAGATCGGAAACTGCGAGAGCTCCCACACCGTCCCCTGGGGGCTCTCGAGTTCGGCGTAGTGAGGGAGCCCCGAGTCGAGCACCTGATGCAGCCCGGCCGCCTCGCGCGCGACGTCGTCGCTGCGCTCGCGGAACAGGTCGGCGTAGGCCTGGCCGACCAGGTTCTTGCCGTAGCGCTTGCGGGCCACGCGGTTCGCGCGCACGACCTTGAGCTCGCGGTCCACGACGACGAGGACGTCGGTGATCGCGTCGAACACGCCCTGCAGGAAGGCCTCCTGCCGCGCCGAGACGCTCAGGCTCTGCTGCAGGTAGCCCGCGCGAGCGCGGGCCTCGGCGCCGCCGAGGCCGATCACGAGGGTCAGGGCCAGCACCCCCGCCGCGAGGGCCATGGTCGGGCCGAGCTGGGCGATCAAGCGCGAGGTGGTCTTGGTCGGGGTCAGCACGACGAGGCGCCAGCGGGGGCGGCCGAGGCGCAGGGAGGTCAGCACGCCGTTGGGCTCGAGGCGGCTGCGGTCGTCGCGCAGGGTCTGGCTCACGAGGCCGAGGCCGTCGACCCCCAGGGGGCCCGCGGCCAGGAGGTCTCCGGCGTCGGTGGCCAGGGCGAAGGAGCCTTCGCCGACGGCGGCCGCGATCTGCTCGAGCTCCGCCGTGGCGTCGAGCTTGGCGGAGAGCAGCGCCTGGGCCCGACCCAGGCGCGCGAGGAGCACGATCCGGCCTGCTTCGAGGTCGCAGCGCACCCGCGCGGCCGGGGGCAGGCTCGGGGTCCCCTGCGCCCCCGCGAGGGGCGGGTCGCTGGAGCCGTCGCGACGAAACGCGAGCAGCGGCGGCTCACCCGGCGCCGCGCGCAGGGTCAGGCTCAGCACCGCGGGCTCCTTGGCGACGTCGGTGAGCGCGGCGTGCAAGGCTTGGAATTGGGCGAGGGTCGGCTCGGCGTCGAGGGCGCGCGCTTCGGGGTCGTCGCTCACGTCCGCGGCGATCTGATAGGCGTCGTCGAGCCGGCGGCTCAGGTTCCGCGCGGCCTGGCTCAGCTCCTGGTGCCTGCGCTGCACCTCCTCCTGGGTCAGGAGCTCGCGGGTCTCGCGGAACAGCTGGGCGAACAAGAGCACGAGCAAGGCGACCAGGAGCAGCACGGTGAACGCAAACCAGCCGCGCCCTCGCCGCGCGGGCGCTTCGCCCTCCGCCTCGGCAGGGAGGCCGGGGTGCGGGGCTTGCCAGCGCCCGCTGGGGCCCGTGCTGGAGGGCTGCCCGGTCATGCGCGGCGGGGCGCCTTCACCGCTTGGCCGCCAGCAGCTGCGAGGCGCGCTGACCGCCTGGGCTCTCGGGGGCCACGCGCTGGGCGCGGGCGTAGGCCGGCGCGCCGTCTTGCCCGCGCCGGCGCAGGGTCTCGCCCAGGAGGCAGGCCACCCGGGCCTCCTCCGCGGGAGGCAGCGGCTCCTGCAGCGCCTGGGCGTAGAGCGCGCCGGCCTCGGCGAGCAGCGCCTCCTCGAGGGCGAAGGCCTGCTCGAGCTGCTCGAGCTTGGGCTTGAGCCGCTCGCCAGGGTCGCCGCTCACGCGGCGCAGCCAGCGATCGCGGGCCTGCCGATCGCCCATGCGCTGAGCCGCCCAGGCGAGGAGCACGAAGCGCTCGGCGGGGGCGGGTCCTTGGACCTCGGGCGGGAGCTCCGCCTTGAGCCGCAGCGCCTCCTGCTCGACGGCGAACAGCGCGTAGCGCAGCTCTTCGGCGGCGAGCCGCCCCGCGGGGTCGGAGGGCCGCAGCCGGTCGAGGTCTCGCCGGGCGTGGGCCAGCGCCTCGAGGATCCGGTCGACCCCGTGCAGCCGGGTCTGCTCGGTGTCGAACTGCCGCTCGAGCTCCTTGAGGCGCGCGAAGCCGTCGGCGACGGACTGGGGCCGAAAGGACTCGGCCCCCGGGATCGCCACCATGCCTCGCGCGGCCCAGGCGGCGCGCAGGTAGAGGTCACCGACCTCCGCGGTGCTGAGCCCCGCGCCGAGGCTGCGGTAGACGGCGGCCGCGGTGGCGTAGCGGTCCACCACGGGGTCGCCACGGGACGCCGCGTCGCGCAGCAAGGCGCGCAGGCGCGTCGCCTCGTCGGGGCTGAACTCGCGCCCGAGGTCGGCCCGCCGCAGGGCGAGGCCGGTGCGCGGGAAGCTCACCACGCCGTCGAGCCCGGCGATCCGCCAGGCTCCGTCGACGCCGATCGAGTGCAGGCAGCCGTCGGGGTCTTCACCGCCCGCGCGGTTCCAGGGCGTGGGCTGGGCCACGGCGACGCTCGAGCCGTCGAGCGGGTCGCGAACGCTTTGGGCGGCGGCGGTCGCTGCGCACGCCGCGATCGCCACCAGGCTGCTGTGAAGCCGGGCTCTCAACGCTGCGAGTTTACCCAATCCCCCACCCGGCGCGCGCGCCCTCGGCTCTCCAGCGCCGACCGCAGGGCTCCTGGAACGATTTGGGGGGCCCGCGGGGAATCCGTGCCAAGGGGGGGGTTGCAATCTCCGCGACCTTGCTGGAATATCCCGCCTCTGAACCAACAGCCGGTAGCCCGGCACAAAGCGGCGCACCCAACGGGGTGCAGGGGAAATTAACGATGAAGAAGAGCATTCTGAGCCTGGTTGCTGTGGCCCTGTCCGTGACCCTGCTGGGTTGCCCGCCGCCCGAGGGTGGCGACAGCGGCAAGACCGACGGCGGCGACGCCACCACCAAGCCCACCGACGGCGACGGCGGCGAGACCACCGACGGCGGCGAGGGCACCGACGGCGGCGACGCCACCGACGGCGGCGAGGCTGCGGGCGGCGGTGACCCGGATCTGAGCCACGTCAAGGCGGGCCAGGACTACGTCTACGACATGGTCGCGGCCGGCAACAAGATGAAGATGATCTACCGCGTCAGCGACGTGAAGGACGGCGTGATCTCCTACGAGACCGTCACCGTCATGAACATGGGCGGCGAGGACAAGGAGATGCCCTCGGGCCAGACCATGACCTGGCCGATGAAGGTCGAGGGTGGCGAGACCGGCGAGGCTCCCAAGGTCGACACCAAGGAGCTCCCGAACGAGACGATCAAGGTCGGCGACATGGAGTTCGTCTGCAAGGTCACCGAGACCAAGACCGACGCCGGCACGACCAAGACCTGGATGCCCATGAAGCCGGACGGCGTCATGACCTGGCCCATGATGGTCAAGTCGGAGACCACCGGTGGCGCGGCGGACACCACCATGGTCCTCGTCGAGATCAAGGACAAGTAAGCTCGTCCTGACGAAACCACGGAGCGCGGCAGGCTTTGGCCTGCCGCGCTCTTTTCATTGGTTCACTCCGGCAGGAACCAGTCCTTGCACTCGGGGCGCAGCCAGTAGATCAAGAGCGGGACCGCCAGCGGCAGGCAGCAGCAGGAGGTCATGCTCAGCGCGAGCAGCACGATCGCGTAGACCCAGACCCAGCGCTTGCGGGGCAGCCACACGCCGACCAGGTAGAGCGGGGTCAGCGCGGCCCCCAGGACGCCGTAGAAGATCCCCGCGGTGAGCGACTCCCCGGCGGGGGTGTCCCCGAAGCCGCCGTTGAACCCGAAGTAGAGGAACACGAGGCCCATGAGCAGGCAGAGCGCGTAGAGCGCGGCCAGGGCCCCTGCGTAGAGGCGAAACCAGAGCAGCACCGGGGGCGCGACCCCGGGCGGCAGCGCCCGGTAGCCCGTGCCCTCGACCGCCTCGCCCACGGCGTAGGGATCGTCTTCATGGGGGGCGTAGGGGTCGTCTCCGTCGGTTTCGTACACGCTCGCCTCCCGCCGCTCTTCGAGATCCACGGTGTGACAGGCGCCGCGCGATCGGGCAACACCGCCGCGGGGGATTTCCGCTACCCTGGGGGCACGGAGGCGGGCGCCGGTGGCGAAGATCCTGTTGGGCGTCAGCGGGTCGATCGCGGCCTACAAGGCCGCGAGCCTGACGAGCAAGCTGCAGCAGAGCGGGCACCAGGTCACGGCGATCTTGACCCAGGCCGCCTGCGAGCTGATCGGGCCGGCGACCTTCTTGGGGCTGACGGGCAACCGCGTCTACACCAACCTCTGGGAGTCCGAGCAGCAGACCGAGCACATAGCGCTCACCGACGCCGCCGAGCTGTTCGTGGTCGCCCCGGCCACCGCCAACTGCCTGGCCAAGCTCGCGCACGGGATCGCCGACGACATGCTCAGCACCACGGCCCTCGCGGTGGCGTGCCCGCGGCTCGTGTGCCCGGCCATGAACACGCGCATGTGGGAGCACCCCGCGACCCAGGCCAACCTGGCCAGGCTCCGCGACGTCGGCTACGCGGTCGTCGAGCCCGGCGCCGGCGCGCTGGCGTGCGGCCACGTCGGCGCGGGGCGCCTGGCCGAGGTCGAGGTGATCCACGCCGCGGCGGAGGCCCTGCTCGCCGCGCCGCCGAGCCCGCCAACCAGCGGGCTCTTCCTCGAGCTCGTGCGCTACCCCGCGCCCCCCAGCGCAGAGGCCCTGGCCCTGGAGCGCGCCTACCGCGACGCGGCGTTGGCCGCG
>JAGQRJ010000836.1 GCA_020425635.1 Planctomycetota bacterium
GCTGCGAGGGCGAGGGGGCCTCGGAGAGGCCCCCTGAAAACACGTCGAGACCGCTCGCCTCGGCCGGAGACCGGCGTCTTCAGTCCAGGGCGTGGTCTGCCGAAGAGGGGGGCAGGAGGACGCATGCAACGACACGCGCTCACTCGGCACGTCGCCTACGGGCTCTACCGCCACCGAGGCCCCGCCGCGGGCACGGCCTTTGGCGACTGGACCGCGGCCGAGCGGCTGCTCGACCTGGTCGCCGAAGCCCTCGGGTCGGCTGAGCCCCAGGTCGAGGCCGAGCCCGAAGCCCCGCCGGCAGCCCCGGAGCCGGCGCCCGTCAAGGTCCACACGGACCCCGCCGAGACTGCCCTGGAGCTGCTCGAGGCCTTCGTCGCCGAGGCGAACCGCGCGGAGGCCGCGAAGCGCCTGGGCTACAAGTCCACCTCGACGGTCGGTCGGATCCTGCGCGGCGAACGCGCGCTGAGCCCTGAGCTCGTGGCCAAGATCCAGGCCGCCTTCGGTCCCGCCCCGCGGCGCAAAGCCGGCTGACACGGTCTACCCGGCCTGGGGCCGGGTGCTGAGCGGGGCGAAGACCTGCGTCGCCTGCTCCGCGAGAGGTCACGACCCCCACGGCTGCAGGACCTCCTCGCGCCAGGCCAGGGCTTCTTCAGCAGGCTGTTAGCTGATCACCGGGATCTCGTCGCCGCTGATCTCGTCGAGGCGCGCGCTGGTGCGCTCGCCGCCGAGGCCCTGGACCAGGGTCTTCTCGGTGCCGGCGTCGAAGCGCACGTGCATGCGCTGGCTGTCGAGGATCTGCACGACCTCGCCCTCGCCGAAGCTCGCGTGCCGCAGGCGCTCGCCGAGGGCGTACGAGCCGCGCGGGCTGTAGACGCTCACCGGCTGCGGCTCCTTGGCCGGGGCGGGGGCGGCGGCCTTGGCGGCGGGCTTGGGCTGAGCGACGTCCTTGCCGAACAGGCGCGCGACCTCGCGCACCGAGGCGGCGAGGAACTCGCTGCGCTCGGCGAAGGTCAGGCAGTGGTCCTTCTCGAGGAACTGATCCTCGGCGAGCACCCCGGCGGCCTCGATCAGCGCGGTGCCCTTGATCTTGGCCTCGACCAGGGCCACGAGGATCACGGTCAGCGCCTCCTCGGCCTGGGGGCCGAGGTGATCCTTGAGCCGCGGCATGGCCGCGCGGAAGGCGTCGAGGAAGGCGCGCAGGCGCTCGGCCGGAATGTAGACGCCGCTCCCGCGCCGGGGCTGCGCCCGCGCAGGGACGCGGTCGCCGAGTCCGTGGGGGACGCCCTCGAGGGGCTGACCCGCCTCGTCGTCGAGCAGGCGGCCCGGGCTCGACATGAGCGCGGCGAGCTCGGGGAAGGCCTGGGGGTCGATCGTCGAGAGCCCGGCGCCGTTGACGCAGTAGGCCGGTCGCAGGTGGGCGATCAGGCGCGCGAAGGAGCCGAACAAGGTGCGCTGCAGGAGCTCGCCGTCGAAGCCCTCGCGGGCCCGGACCCACTCGGTGCGGGTCTCGATCATGAGCTTGTTGAGCGCGGTCCAGGCCGCGCCTGCGGCGCCCGCGGCCTCGAGCAGCTCCTTGCCGATCGCCTCGTCGCCTTGCACGGCGAGCAGGAAGCGCTCACGGAACTCTCGGGCCTCGAACAGGTGGTAGGAGTATTGAATGGCTTCGCTCACGCGAAGAACGATAGCACCCCCAGCGGGGTCGGGCCACTCGCGACCATTGCCCTCGCGCGCGGTCACCCATAGGATTCCTCTCCCTCGGAGGAGCGCATGAAGCCCGCGGCTTGGATTCTGTGGCTGGCCACGACGGCGGCTGCGTTCGCGCAGGAGGCGCCGCCTGCCGACTCGCCCGGCGGTCAGCTCCACGGGGTGCACGCGCTCGTGGACGCCCGCGTCGTGACCCGCCCGGGGGTCGTGCTCCCGCGGGCGACCGTCGTGATCCGCGACGGCGTGATCGAGGCGGTCGGCGCGGTGAGCGTCCCCGGGGACGCGCGGGTGTGGGACCTGAGCGGGCGCACGATCTACCCCGGGCTGATCGAGCCCTACCGTCTGCTCGACCCGAGCCCGGAGTCCGAGGGAGCCGCCGCCGCGCAGGCGGGCGCGCGCAACCCGAACCCCAAGGTGCGCGCGGCCCGCGACGTCTCGCGCGAGGCCGGGCTCTCGGACGACGCACGCAAGGCGCTGCGCGCCGCGGGGTTCACCGCGGCGCTCTGCGTCCCCGAGCGCGGAATCTTCCGCGGTCAGAGCGCGCTGATCGCGCTCGGTGAGCAGCCCCTCGGCGAGCGCGTGATCCGGGCGCGGGTCGCGCACCACGTGGCGCCCGAGCACCGCGGCTGGGGCGACCCCGGCTACCCCAACTCGCTCATGGGCGCCTACGCCCTGATTCGTCAGACCGCGGCGGACGCGCGGCACTACGAGATCGCCCACGCGGTCTACGAGCGCGCGCCGCTCAACCAGGAGCGGCCGGCCCTCGACGCCGACCTCGCGGCCCTCTCGCAGGCGATCTCGGGCAAGGCCCCGGTGTGCCTCCAGGCCAAGGACGCTCAGGAGGCGGTGCGCCTCGGCGGGCTCGTCGACGAGCTCGGGCTCTCGGGGTGGTTGGTGCTGGGCTCGAACGACGCCTACCGCTGGATCGACGACCTGCAGGAGGCGGGGCTGCCCGTGGTGGCCACGCTCAACTACCCGCCGATCCCGGTGTGGGAGGGCGAGGGCGAGGCCGTCGAGGTCGACCCCGAGCGGCTCCGCGCGTGGCACCTCGCCGCGGAGGACCCGAGCCGGCTCGAGGCCGCGGGGATCCGCTTCGCCTTCAGCGCCGCGGGGCTGCAAGACCCGGGCGAGCTCCGCGCCCGGGTGCGCGAGGCGATCGCGCGCGGGCTCTCGGAGGAGGGCGCGCTGGCCGCCCTGACCACCGCGCCGGCGGCGCTGCTGCGCGCGCCGCAGCTGGGGGTGATCGCCCCGGGCTCCGTGGCCAACCTGACCGTCACCAACGGCGACCTGTTCGCCGAGCACACCGACGTCGTCTCGGTGTGGATCGACGGCCGGCGCCACGAGACCTTGCCGCCCGTGCAGCGCGCGGATTGGATCGGCGCCTGGGAGCTCGACGTGCAGGCGGTCGGCGCCTCGATCACCTGGCGGCTCGAGGTCGAGGAAGACGCGGGCGAGCTCGTCGCCGAGCTGAGCCCGTGGACCGAGGAGGCTGGGGAGGACGAAGACGAGGAGGACCCCCAGGACCTCGAGCGCGCGACCCCGCGCCTGACCGGGCGCGAGCTGCGCGTGACCTTCCCCGGGCGCATGGTCGGCGGGCGCACCCCCGCGGAGTTCACGCTCACGCACCTGGGCAAGCTGGCGCGGGGGAGCTTCCGCGCGCCCGACGGCCTGGCCGGCGAGCTGAACGCGCGCCGCGTCCCTCCGCCCGTGGAGGGCGAGGCGGCCGCTCCCGCCGACGAGCTGGCCGTGTCGGTGCTCGCGCAGCCCAGCTGGCCGCCGCTGCCCGAGGAGGCCCCCGACGCCGTGCTCGTGCGCGGGGCGACGCTGTGGACCCTCGGCCCCCAGGGCACCTTCACCGGCGACCTCCTCGTCAAGCGCGGGCGGATCGCCGCCGTGGGCTCTCAGCTCGCCGCGCCCGAGGGCGCGCTGGTCGTGGACGCGCGCGGGTCGCACCTGACCCCGGGCCTGGTCGACTGCCACAGCCACAGCTTCTTGCTCGGGGTGAACGAGGGCACGCGCTCCTGCACCGCCGAGGTGCGCATGCAAGACGCGATCGACGCGGAGACCCCGCGGATCTACGAGCAGCTCGCCGCGGGGGTGACCACCGCGCACCTGCTGCACGGCTCGGCCAACGCGATCGGCGGGCAGTCGGTCGTGGTGCGCCTGCGCTGGGGCGAGAACGGCGACGACCTGGTCGACGCCGAGGCCAGCCCCACGATCAAGTTCGCGCTCGGAGAGAACCCCAAGCGCTCGAACTGGGCCGACGCCCCGGCCCGCTTCCCGACCACGCGCATGGGGGTCTTGGAGTCGATCCGCGAGCGCTTCCAGGCGGCCCTCGACTACGCGATCGAGCAGGCGACCTGGTCGCAGAACCCAGACCCCGACCGGATCCCGCCGCGGCGCGACCTGCAGCTCGAGGCGCTGGTCGAGGTCTTGCGCGGCGACCGCAAGGTGCATTGTCACAGCTACCGCCAGGACGAGATCCTGGGCTTGATCCGCCTGGCCGAGGAGTTCGGCTTCACGGTCGGCACCTTTCAGCACGTGCTCGAGGGCTACAAGGTCGCCGACGAGATCGCGGCCCACGGCGCCTACGCCTCGACCTTCTCCGATTGGTGGGGCTACAAGTTCGAGGTCTACGACGCGATCGCCTACAACGGCGCGCTGATGTGGGAGCGCGGGGTGCTGGTGTCCTTCAACTCCGACAGCTCGGAGATGGCGCGGCGGCTGAACCAGGAGGCGGGCAAGGCCGTGCGCTACGGCGGCGTCCCGCCGGCGGAGGCGCTCAAGTTCGTGACGCTGAACCCCGCGATTCAGCTCGGGATCGGCGACCGCGCGGGGTCGCTCGAGGTCGGCAAGCGCGCCGACTTCGTGCTCTGGAGCGCGCCGCCGCTGAGCATGCGCGCGCGCTGTCAGCAGACGTGGATCGGCGGCCAGCGCTACTACGACCTGCAGCGCGACGGCGAGCGCCTGAGCGCGCACCTGGCCGAGCGCGACGCGCTGCTCGCCGCCGCGCTCCGCGCGCGGAGCCAGCCGGGGGCGCGGGTCGGCGGCTGGAGGCCCACCTTCGCCCCGCCCCGCGAGAAACACGAGCACGTCGAGCAGGGGTGTTGCCAATGAGGGCCTTGGTGCTTGGGGCGCTGCTCTGCGCCCTCCCCTGCGCGGCGCGCGCGCAAGACCGCCCGGTGCTGTTGACCAACGGCGTGGCGCACCTGGGGAGCGACGTCCCCCAAGCGGGCTGCTCGATCTTGATCGAGGGGCGCACGATCCGGGCGGTCGGCCTGGGGCTCGAGGCCCCCGCCGGGGCCGAGGTGATCGACCTCCAGGGGCAGCACGTCTACCCCGGGCTGATCGACGCCGACACCGTGCTGGGGCTGAGCGAGATCGACTCGATCGCCGGACCCAAGGACACCGAGGAGGTCGGGCAGATCAACCCCAACCTCCGCGCCGAGCTCGCGGTGAACCCAGACAGCGAGCTGCTCCCGGTCGCGCGCACCGGGGGCGTGCTCCTCGCCTGCGTGGGCGCGCGCAGCGGCCTGATCAGCGGGACCTCGGCGGTGATCCGCACGGCCGGGTGGACCTGGGAGGACATGACCGTGCGCGCCCCGGCGGCGCTCATGGTGCGCTGGCCCGACATGCGGATCGACCGCAGCGGGCAGCACGAGAAGACCGTCGAGGAGCAGCTCGAGGCGCGCGACGGGCAGATCACGTCGCTCGACGAGGCCTTCGCCAACGCCCGGGCCTATTGGCGCGCGCGCGAGGCCCTCGACGCCGAGCGCATGCCGGGCGACGTCAAGTGGGACGCCCTGCGTCCGGTGGTCACGGTCGAGCGCGGGGCCTACGCCCAGCCGCGCCTCGCAGTCAGCGTGTTCGCCGACCGCCTGGGGGAGATCCGCGCGGCCCTCGACTTCGCCGAGCGTCACCGCCTGAAGTTGATCCTGGTCGGCGCGGCCGACGCCTGGCTGGTGGCCGACGAGCTCGCGCAGCGCAACGTGCCCGTGATCCTCGGGCCGGTGCAGTCGCTCCCTCGTCACCGCTACCTCGGGCTGCGCTCGTGCTACGAGGTCGCGGGGAAGCTCCACGCCGCGGGGGTCAAGCTCGCGTTCTCGTCGGGGGGCGACACCTTCAGCGTGGCCAACGCGCGGAACCTGCGCTTGCAGGCGGCGCAGGCGGTGGCCTACGGCTTGCCCGTGGCCGCGGCGGAGCGCGCGTTGACCCAGGACGCCGCCGAGATCCTCGGCGTCGAGGACCGCGTGGGGAGCCTCGAGGCGGGCAAGGAGGCGACCTTGTTCGTGGCCTCGGGGGACATTCTCGAGACCACGACCCGGGTCACGCGCGCCTGGATCGGGGGGCGCGCGGCCCCGCTCCGCGATCGGCAGCTGGAGCTCTACGAGAAGTACCGCGAGCGCCCGCGCTAGCCGGTGACCTGGGGTTGGCCCGAGCGGAGAGGCGCTGCCATGATGGCTCGTTGGAACGGAGCCACGTTTGGCCGCATCTCCTGAAGCGGGACCCAATCAAGCCGAGGACGAGGCCTTCGCCGCGTTCCTGCTCGAGCGCGGGAAGCTGCAGGTAGACGACGCGGCTCGCGCGCTGAGGCTGCTCGCGCGCTACCAGAAACGCGCGGCTTCGGCGCGCCTGGTGCACGTCTTGCCGAAGCACGACTTCCTCAGCCGGAGCGACGTGCGCCACGAGTGGCGGCGCTTTCAGGGCAGCGTCGCCGCGCGCGGGCTCGCGCAGGATCCGATCCGGGACGCCGAGCGAGAGGCGAACAGCGACTTCGGCAGCGTGGCGGACGCCGCCGACCTGGCGCCGGCGGCTGCGATCGCGGAGGCCGCGGACGCGGAAGACGAGGGCCCGGTCGTCGCGGACGACGAGGGCTCGGAGGCGGAGACCCAGGTCGCGGAACTGGAAGGGGCGGAGACCGAGACCGAGGCCTCGGGCCACCAAGCCGTAGGGGCGGAGCTTGCCTCCGCCCGCCGTCGCGCTCCCCCGCGTCGCTCCCCTCGCGAGGCCGAGGCGGAGACCGAGACCGAGACCGAGACCGACGCCGAGACCGACGCCGAGACCGAGACCGAGACCGAGACCGAGACCGAGACCGAGACCGAGACCGAGACCGAGA
>JAGQRJ010000837.1 GCA_020425635.1 Planctomycetota bacterium
ACGATAGAAAAAGAGTGGCCCCAGCAGGATTCGAACCTGCAACCAAGAGATTATGAGTCCCCTGCTCTAACCGTTGAGCTATGGGCCCGGGAACGCTCAGGTTACCACCGAGCGCCGGTGTGGGTGTCAGGTCTCCCAGGGGGCTGATTCGAAGCGCGCAGAACCCGCTCCGTCTATCATGCGTTCGGCTCTTGGGAGGCATGTGGACGCGAAGGGACTCGAGGCCGCGGTCTTGCGCAGCGCCCAGGCGCGCCAGCTAGTGACCGCCGAGCAGATCGCCGCCGCGAAGGCTGCCCACGAGGCGGCCACGCTCAGCGGAGCGCCCTCCAATCTGCTGAAGCAGCTCGCCCTGCAGCTCGACCCCGCGACCCGGGCTTCGGTGCGCGAGATCTACCAGCAGGCGCTGCAAGCGGCCTCGGGGGGCGCGACCCTCGTCGAGCCCCCACGCGCCCAGGCGCCGTCGTCGCCGCTGCCTGCGCCTCAGGCAGAGACGGTCGCCGAGCCTTCGACCCCCGCGCAGTCGGCGAGCAACGCGACCCCGGCCTCGGTGCCTGGCTACACCGTGAAGGGCGAGCTCGGTCGCGGCGGCATGGGCGTGGTCTACCGCGCCGCCCGCGAGGCCGACGGCGCGCCGGTCGCGCTCAAAGTCTTGCTCGCGGGTGAAGGGGCGACGCCCGAAGACCTGGCGCGCTTCCGGACCGAGGCCGAGGCTGCCTCGCGCCTCGAGCACCCGCACATCGTCGCGCTCCTCGACCACGGCGCGGCCGAGGGCAACCCGTTCATGGTCCTCGAATACGTCGAGGGCGAAGACCTCGACGCCAAGATCGCGCGCGAGGGCAAGCTCGACCCCGAGGAGGCCGTGGAGGTCGCGATCGGGATCGCC
This sequence comes from Planctomycetota bacterium, assembly GCA_020425635.1. Taxonomy (GTDB): domain Bacteria; phylum Planctomycetota; class J058; order J058; family J058; genus JAGQRJ01. The sequence continues at coordinate 884 of JAGQRJ010000837.1, forward strand.
GACGCCCTCGCCTACGCCCACGAGCGCGGAATCCTGCACCGCGACCTCAAGCCGCAGAACGTGCTGCTCGACGCCAAGGGGCAGCCGGTGCTCACCGACTTCGGCCTGGCCAAGCTACGCGGCGACGCCGCGCCCACGCTCTCGCTCACCCAGTCGGGCATGCTCCTCGGCACCCCGGCCTACATGGCCCCCGAGCAAGCCAACGCGGAACGCCACCACGTGGACGAGCGCACAGATGTCTACGGGCTCGGCGCGACCCTGTTCCACATGCTGACCGGCGCGCGCCCCTTCACCGGCCCGACCCTCGCCTCCTTGATCGTGAAGATCCTCAACGAGCCCCCGCCGCGCCCCCGGGCCCTGGTCCCCGACCTCGACCCCGACCTCGAGACGATCGTGCTCAAGTGCCTCGAGAAGGAGCGCGCCGACCGCTACGCCAACGCCGACGCTCTCCTGCGCGACCTCAGCCGCTGGCAGAAGAACCTCGCGATCGTCGCCGCGCCGCCGACCCTCGCGACCCGCGTGCAACGCGTCGCGCGCAAGAACCCGGCCGCCGCCGCCGCCGCCGGCTTCGCAGCGCTGGTGCTCCTCGTCGCAGCGTTGGCCCTGGGCTTCAGTTGGCGGAGCATGCGGGCCCAGGCCAAGCTCGAGGCCGAGCTCGCGGCGCTCAAGACCCAGAAGGGCTCGACCGACGCCGACGCCGACACCGACACCGACACCGACACCGACACCGACACCGACACCGACACCGACACCGACACCGACACCGACCCCGACGCCGACGCCGACACCGACACCGACCCCGACGCCGACCCCGACGCCGGCACCGGCCCCAACGCCGACACCGACACCGACGCCGACACCGACACCAACCCCGACGCCGACGCCGACGCCGACGCCGACGCCGACCCCGACCCCGACCCCGGCACCGACCCCGACACCGACACCGACACCGACCCCGACACCGACACCGACACCGACGACAACCCTGCGACGCTCCCGGACCCCAAGGCGGACGCGGACGGGCCCGAAGGCTCGAGCTCGGCTCCCGACCCCACGCCCGTGCCCGCACCTGGCGACGAAGACCCCCGCGTGCTCCCCGAGCTGCAGCCGAACCCGTGGGCCTTCCAACGCATCCGCCGCCTGGCCGAATCCGAGACGCCGCTGGCCTACGTCAACGACTGGGGTGACGCGCTCAAGGAAGCGCAGGCCCTGAACCTCCCCCTCTCGGTCGTGGTCCTCGACGAAGGTCTCCACGCGTACAGCGGCGCCTACCTCGAGGCGCTCAGCGAAGCGACCGTGCCGCTCCTCGCCCAGCCGCTGCACGACGGGAAGCTGACTCGCCTCGACCTGCCCTGCCCTCAGCACCCCAGGCTGACGTGCGGTCAGCACGTGGGCCTGGCGGGCTTCCTCGCCCGGGACCTGCGCAACACCGACAGCAGCCAGCCGGTGCGCGTGCTGCTCTACCACGTGCGCAAGCCGCTGCTGCTGCGAAAGCAGGCGCTGCTCAAGGAGGTCGGCGCGGCGCGCGGCGCCGACTTCGCGCTCAAGCGCCGCGCTGCCCAGGACGCGATCGAGCGCGTCCAGGCCAGCATGGGCGAGCGCTCGGTGTCCCTCGAGGCGATCGACAAGCTCGGCCCCTCCCTCTACACCCTGTGGTCGGTCAGTCGGCCCAACGCCGAGCTGGGCCTCAGCTCCCACGAAGTGCACGAGGCCACCCGGCGGCTGCTGCGCTTCAAGGACGAGCCAGGCGTGCTCGGGGGATGGTCGCGCTTTGCCCTGCGCCGCCTGTGCGCGCTCTCGGTGAAGACCGCCCAGGAGCAGGGGAAGCTCGCCCGCGCCCTCCCCACCCTTCAGGCGCGCTTCGGTGAGGAGCCCGGCTGCGCGCACCTGCTCGAGGAGCTCGCGCGCAGGCTCGAGTAGCCCGCGAGGCGCCTAGAAGCTGAAGCGCGAGACCCAGCGCTTGGGCGTGAACGCGGGGATCGCGAGGGGCGTCAGCACGGGCGTGCCCTCCACGTAGAACTGACGGAAGTCGACCCGCTCCCCGGTGCGATAGAAGTGCTCGAGGTATTGCCAGTCGGCCGCGGCCCAGTCGCTCAGCCAGCCGTCGAACTCGGTGACCCCGGCTTCGTGAAAGAGCTGCATGGCGAGCCGCGAGGCGTCGCGCTCGTAGATCCGCACGGCCTCGAACAAGTCGTCGGGGGGCGCCTGCGTGGCGTAGGTGATCCCCAGCTCACGCGCGCGCGGGTCCACCGACCACTGCACGGTGTGCCCGAACAGGTGCGCGAGCACGAACAGCGCCATCTCCAGCGAGTTGGAGTAGTCGAGCTTGATCTCCGCGCCGTCGAAGTCGCCGGTGTTCGGGTCGAGCACGTCGCTGATCAGGACGGGCAGCTTGTAGCGGTCCTCGATCACGCGCTCGATCTTGTCGTAGGCGGTCTTGAACCGCCGCTCCTCTTCACTCCAGCTGCGTACCATGCTCGGAGTTTAACGCGAAGCCCGCCCGCTGACTCGTGGGTCGCAGCTACTTCGTCGGGGCGGCGTTGAGGCTCCAGTCGTAGTCCATGAAGCTCACCGAGGGCGGGGTCCCCGCCTCGAGGGCCGCGGCGACCTCGGGAGAATACCGGGCGACGAACTTCAGCACGCTCCCCGCCGCCGCCTCGAAGTCGCCGCCGAACCAGCTGTAGAGCTCGGTCAGCTCGAGCGCGTTGGCCTGGGCGTCGTAGCGAAACCAGGTCGGCTGCGAGTGGATCTGCTTGGCCTGGTCGTCGAGTTGAGCCTCCAGGCGCTCGGGCGCGTAGGCCTCGGGGCGCAGGGGCGGGCAGCCGACGCTCGCGCAGTTGATCGCGAAGTGGATGCGCGGCTCCTTGAACTTGGCGCGCAGGTACTCGTGTTCGAGGGAGTCGAGGCTGACGGTCGTCCCCATGACCTTCCAGCGCGTCTTCTTCCAGCGCTCCGCGTCGGGGATGTCCTTGATCGAGGCCAGCGGGTAGTGGTCGAGGATCAAGCGCAGCGTGAAGGCGTTGTAGGCGTTGATCAAGAGGGCGAGCTTCCCGTCGCGGGGCAGCGCTTCGAAGTCAGCGCCCGCGAGGGTCTCGAGGTAGGCGTCGAGGGGCGCCGGGTCGCGCGCGAGCGCCTCGTAGTCGACCCCGCCTCCGCGCACGACCCGCTTCAACAGGGCGTCGAAGCCCGAGTGGTCGACGGCCGCCGACGCGGCGCCCTCGGCCGCCGGCGGGTTGGCGTACGCCTCGCTGCTGTCGACGTCGGGCGGACCCCAACAGCCCGCGCAACCAAGCGCGCACAGCGCGATCCAGCACAGTCCTCGGCTCATGACTCGCCCCCTCCGTCCTCCAGCGCTCGGGCCGCGCGGACTATTCCCCGTCGGCGAATAAACCGACCTTCGCGCCCCGCGCCCCCTCCTCGAGACCCCGGTAGCGATCGGCCTTCGGGTGCCCGCCGCGCGCGGTCGCGTACCCCGCCCGCAGCATGGCCGCCCCGACGTCGAAGCTGTCGTTCGGGCCGCGCTCGGCGATCAGGTAGGCCTCGACGATGTCCCCCACGGGGGGCGGCTGGTCGCCGTAGTCGAGCACCAGGTGCACCTCGGTCAGGAGCGTGCCGAGGTAGTCCCGGCTGGCCTTGAACGCGGCGTCGCTGGCGGTGGCGGTTGCCCCAAAGGCCAGCCGGTGGCGCTCCTCGAGCACGGGCTGCTCGGCGTAGGTCCGCGTCGGCTGGGGCACCTCGACCCCGCGCAAGCGGACGCGGACGAGGCCCGCTTCGGTCTGGACCATGAGCAGCGCGCCCGAGGCCAAGCTCAGGGGCTGCACCCGCTCACCCGCCGGAGGCGGGGCGACCGCGTTGGGGGGGCGAATCACGGCCGGTGGCTCCGTGTCGCTCGGGTCGGAGGGCTGCACCTCGGGCGTCGGCGGCGCGGCCGGACCGGGCTGGCTGAGGCGCGCGACCTCGGCCTCGAGGATCAGGATCCGCTCGTTGAGCGGCTCGGCGGGCGAGGGCGCCTCGAGGGTCGCCTCGAGGGTCTCCACCCGCGCCTTGAGCTCGGGCAGTGTCGCGACCTGATGCCGCAGGCGGGTGACCTCGCGCTCCTGGGTGATCAGGCGCGCCTCGAGGCTGTCTGGATCGGGCGAAGCGGCGCAGCCGAGGAGGCCCGCCAGGCCGAGGAGCAGCGCGCGCACGCCCGGCGAGACGCGCGCCGGGCGCCCGAGCTTCACCCGCCGCGCGGCGCTCACCGATTGACCAGGAAGTCGTCGAGGACGAGCGCGTCGAGCTTGGTCGAGACGAAGCAGTCGAGGGCGTCGGCGGGGGTGCACACGATCGGCTCGTTCTCGTTGAACGAGGTGTTGAGCACGAGGGGCACGTCGGTCTTGGCGCAGAACGCGCTGATCAGGCGGTGCATGTCGGGGGTCGACTCGGTGTCGATCGTCTGGAAGCGGCAGGTCCCGTCGGAGTGGACCACCGCGGGGATCTGCTCGCGCTTCTCGGGGAGCACCTCGACCGCGTACTGCATGAAGGGCGAGTCCCAATCGGCGGCGAAGAACTCCGCCTGCCGCTCGCGGAGCACCGAGGCCGCGAAGGGCCGGAAGGTCTCGCGAAACTTGACGCGGGTGTTGAGGATCTCGCGCATGTCGGGGCGCCGGGGGTCGGCGAGGATCGAGCGTCCTCCGAGCGCCCGCGGCCCGAACTCCATGCGCCCGCGGAACCAGCCCACGACCTTGCCCTGGGTGAGCAGGGCGGCGACCTCCTCGTGGATCGCGGTCGAGCGCCGGTAGCGCAGGCCCGAGCCCTCGAGGGCCTGCTCGATCTCCTGGGGAGAGAAGGCCGGCCCCAGCCGCGCCTGGTTGACCTGGGTCGCCTCGCTCTGCCCGCCCACGCTGAGGGCGCACCCGACGGCGGTGCCGGCGTCGTTGGGCGCGGAGGGAATGAAGATGTTCTCGAACAGCTTCGATTGCCGGATCCGGCTGTTGGCCACACAGTTGAGCGCGACGCCGCCGGCGTAGCACAGGCTCTTGGTGTCTGGGACCAGCTCACGCAGGCGACGCACCACGTGCATGATCCCGTCCTCGAGCAGCGCTTGCACCGAGGCCGCGAGGTCGCGGTCGCGCACGCTGAAGTCGGCGTATTTGTGGCGAGGCGGGCCGAACACCTCGATCATGCGCTCGCTGAAGCAGTCTTCGATCGCGGGCACGCGGTCTTCCCAGATCATGTCCACGCCGTAGACCGGGTGGGTGAAGTAGCTGGGGTCGAGCTCGAACAGCCCCCCGTCGACCAGCTTCAGGATCTGTCCCAGGCGGTCGCGGTAGACCGGCTGACCGAGGGCCGCGAGCCCCATGACCTTGCCCTCGTCTCCGTAGCGCCCGAAGCCGAGGAACTGCGTGACCATGGTGTAGAGGATCCCGAGCGAGTGCGGGAAGGCGACGCGCGCCACGGGCTCGATCTTCCCGCCCACGGCCCGGGCGAGGTAGGTCGAGCAGAAGTCGCCGAACCCGTCGATCGAGAGCAGCGCCGCGTCGGGGTAACCCGAGACGTAGTAGGCCGAGGCCACGTGGCTGAGGTGGTGGGGGACCTCCTCGAGGCGCGGGGTCTCGTCGCGGGGGACGCCGAATTCGCGCGCGAGGATCGCGCGCACGTCGCGGAAACGAGCCACGGCGTCGAGCCGCTTTTGGATCTGGCGCGAGTAGTTCGGGCGTCCGGAGAGGATCTGCAGGATCTCTTGCTGCACGTGCTCGATGGGCTTGGCCCCCACGGCGATCGCGTCGAGCTCGCGCAGCTCGACCCCGCCTTGCTGCAGGCAGTAGCGCACCGCCTCGAGCGGAAAGCCCGCGCAGTGCTTGATCCGGTTGAAGCGCTCTTCTTCCGCGGCCGCCACGACCCGCCCGTCCTGGACCAGCGCGGCCGCCGCGTCTGCGTGAAAGCAGTTGAGCCCGAGAACTGTGGTCACGGAGCCTCCCGAGGGGGGATTCTACGACGCTCGCGCGCGGGGGTGGAGGCGCGCGTGGGATTCACGCCGAGGACGGCTGGAGGCTTACGTCACGGACGAAACTCGGGTAGAGTTCGAGGCATGAGCGCTCAACCCTCCACCCCCGTCGCCGCGCCCACCTTGACCTGTGGCTCCTGCCAAGCGGTCGTTCAACTCCAAGGGAAGCGCGTCGGTGACTCGATCCACTGCCCGGGGTGCAAGGCGCTCAACGTGATCACCCGCACCAAGGTCAAGGGCGAGCTGCCGGTCGCCCGCCGCACCGGCGGGCTCAACGCGGACGAGCGCCAGAACGTCGCCGAGACGCTGCGCCGGATCCAGCTCCGCCGACTGGGCCGCTCGACGCAGCACGTCTCGCTCTACCCCAACTGGGCGGTCTTCGTGGCTGGGGTGCAGTTCTACCTGGCCGCGATCCTCGCCGCCGAGAACCTGAGCGTCATGGGCTTCCAGCAGCGGGGCCGGAGGCTGCGGGTCTTCGGGATCGTGAGCTACGTCGTGCTCGCCGCCCTGGTGCTGGCGGAGGTCGTGTTCCTGGGCGACGTGATCCCGCTGTGGGTCAACGGAATCGTCCTCGGCGGGATCCCGTTGGTGATGGCGGTCTACTTCACCAACGCCCAGGCCAAGCCGACCGAGGCCGCGCGCGAAGCTGGCGCGACCCAGAGCTCGGTGCTGCTCCCGCTGCTGTTCGGCCTGATCCTGGCGATCACCCAGGCCTTCGCGGTCTGGTTCCTCAAGCTGCAGCTCGACCGCCCGTTCTAGGGGGCGCTTCGCGCCCCCTAGAGTGTGTTTCTAGGGGGCTCGTCCCGAGCCCCCTCGCCCTCGCAGCAAGCTGCTCGGGCTCACCCCAAAGGGCCGCAGGCGCCGGCCGCCGTACTGCTGAGGGCC
>JAGQRJ010000128.1 GCA_020425635.1 Planctomycetota bacterium
CTCCAGCGCCAGCAAGAGCTCGCCCGCGAGGCCGAGCTCCAGCGCCAGCAAGAGCTCGCCCGCGAGGCCGAGCTCCAGCGCCAGCAAGAGCTCGCCCGCGAGGCCGAGCTCCAGCGCCAGCAAGAGCTCGCCCGTCGCGCCGAGCTCCAACACCAGCAAGAGCTCGCCCGTCGCGCCGAGCTCCAACGTCGAGCAGAGCTAGAGCGCCAGGCCGAGCTGGCCCGACGCGCCGAGCTTCAGCGGCAGGCCGAGGCGCCCCCGCAGCCCGTGACCCCGCCCCCCGTGGGCAGCGAGACCGTCAAGGACCGCGACCAGCGGGTCTCGAAGAGCATCGCGCTCCTCGACGACTACCGCGAGTTCGCCGTCAGCCAGCGCACCGACACCGACGGCCCGATCCCGGCGCTCCTGCTCAGCAACACCGACGACGCGGAGTGGCTCGACGTGATCGGGCACTTCGACCTGCTGCCGATCGCCTACCGCACCCGCGACCCGCAAAAGGGCTACTTCGCCCTCGACGTCGCCCGCGGCGACGTGATCCCGACCACCGACTTCGACTACCTGGGCGCGCGCTACGCGCAGAACGCGCTGCAGGTCAGCGGCCGCCCCCTGCGCAAGGGCCTCTTCGCCCAGGCGCTGACGGCGGTGCGCGGGAAGGCCGGCTCGGGCGAGCTGACCCTCTCGCTGCTCTGCCCGCCGAAGTTCATGGCCTACCTCAACTGGAAGTCGCTCAAGACCTGCACGAGCATGGGGGTCGCGTCCAAGGACGTGGCCGCCTGCCACGGCCGGCTCGTCCGCAGCGGGACGGGGTGGGTGCTGAGCATGGAGCTCATCACCTTGCGCGACGGCCGCCGGCTGCGGGTGGGGAGGGGCACATGAGGGGTCCCTTGCGGGTCCGTCCCCGCTTGAGTAGCGTCAAGTCAATGCCAACGCGCGAGTTACGCGTGAGGAGGAGCCCATGATCCGGTTCGCGATCGCGCTCACGCTGGTCACGGCAGGGGCGACCTTCGCCCAGAGCGAAGACAAGAACGTCGCCAAGGGCGACTACTACTTCAAGGCGGGCTACTACTACAAGGCCAGCGAGCACTACCGGCTCGCGGTCCAGCAAAACCCGACCAGCCCCGACAAGATCCTGCGCTTCGGGCACAGCCTGTTCGCGATCGGCAACTACAGCTACGCGAGCTACGCCCTGCGCAAGGGGCTCTCGCGCCGGGACCCCAGCAAGCGCTTTCGCCCGGAGCTGGCCAGCCTCTTCCCCTCGGAGCGCGACTTCGTGCAGGTCCTGCGCGACCTCAAGGTCTACGTGACCTACCGCCCCCGCGACCCGGCGGGGCTCACGGTGCTGAGCTACGTGCTCTACACGATCCCGGGGGAGGAGACGCGCTGCCGCGAGCTGCTCGGCTACCTCCGCCGACACGACAAGGACGACCCCTACGTCGCCTTCATGCTCCACCAAATGGGGCAGCGCGACGCCCCCGACGCCGAGGCCCCTGCGCCCCGCCTCGACCCTCTCCCGCCGGTCGAGGTCCCGCCGCTCCCCGCCCCGACGCGGGTCGAGGCGCCGAAGCCGAAGAAGGTCGAGCTGAGCAAGGTCCTCTCGCCGCCCGAACGCGTCGAGGAGACGACCCCGGCGGATCTGCCCCCTGCCCCCCCTGCGATCGCGGACTAACGCCATGTGGATGGTCAAGAACACACTCCGAGCGACCCTCACCTTTCGTGGGCTCGACCTCTCGATCCCGGCCGGGGCGACCTACGACCTCGACGCGCTCGGGCGCGAGCGCGCCGAGTCGAGCAACCAGGTGCTCGTGGCCTTCGAGGAGGGCTACCTGGAGAACGTCCACAAGGCCGCGCGGGTCGAGAGCGACCGCCTGCCGACCCAGGCGCCGACCGCCAGCGACGGGCTCACCGGCGCCGAGTTCGAGGCGCGGATGAAAGAGTTCCAGCGCCAGTTCGTCAGCGAGCTCAAGACCCACATTCCAGCGCTCGCGGTCAGCAGCAACGAGTCGGCAATGACCAAGGACGTCAAAGCCCTGGTCGACGAGTTCAAGCTCCTGCGCGAGCACTTCGAGCTCGAGCGCAACAAGCTCGCGCGGGCGGGCGACCTGAGCGACGCCGAGGTCCGCGCGCGAATGGCGTTCCTCGAGGAGAAGGAAAACGAGCTGGTCAAGAACTTCGAGCGCGTCGGCCGTCGCGTCGAGACCAAGGACGGCGACGTCATGGGCAAGGCCGACATGCTCAGCAATCTATAGCTCGAGGGCTCGCGAGGGCTCGAGAGCACGAGGAGGAGAGGACTCCATGGCCAAGGCCGTAGACATTGGGACGTCGTTCATCGTCGGCGCCCGGCTCGAAGACGGGAACGAGGTGTTCACCGTCGAGCGTGACGCGTTCTTCTCGATGCCCCGCGAGGATCTCTCGGAGGAGCTGATCACCCGCGCCGGCGCGAACTTCCTGATCCGGGGCAACGAGATCTTCGTGGTCGGCGAAGACGCGCTGAAGTACTGCATGATCACCGGCCGCCACGAGGCCTACCGCCGCCCCATGAAAATGGGCGTGCTGAACCCGGGCGAAGAAGAGGCGATCCCGCTGATCGAGCGCCTGATCGAGGGGATCGTGGGCCCCGCCGACTTCCCCGGCGAGGTGATCGCGGCCACGATCCCCGCGGCGCCGCTCGACACCGAGCTCGACGTGACCTTCCACAAGATCGTGCTCGAGCGCTTCCTCAAGAAGCTCGGCTACGACGTGCGAATCCTCAACGAGGCGCTGGCGATCATTTACGCCGAGTGCCCGACGGTCGACGACGACGGGGCGCAGGCTCCGTTCTCCGGGATCGGGATCTCCTTCGGCGCGGGCATGACCAACCTCGTGGTCGCCTGGCGCGCCAAGAAGCTGTTCGAGATCTCGGTCGCGCGCGGCGGCGACTGGATCGACCAGCGCGTGTCGCAGGTGCGCAACATCCCCGTGGGCAAGGTCACCCACGAGAAGGAGAAGGGCCTCGACCTGAGCAAGGTCGACCCGAAGAACCCGCTGCACCTCGGGCTCGAGATCTTCTACGAAGAGCTGATCAAGCACGTGCTCACCGAGTTCGCGACGCACTTCAAGTCGACGCAGACGACCTTCAGCAACCCGCTGGACGTGGTGATCGCGGGCGGCACCGCCTCGGTGCCCGGGTTCATCGACAAGTTCAAGGAGATCCTCGAGCAGCAGGGGGCCCCGGTGCCGATCGGCAACGTGACCCTCGGCCAGGACCCGCTGCGCACCGTGGCCAAGGGCGCCCTGGTCGCGGCGGTCTCCATGGAGAAGAAGAAGCTCGCCAAGCAGGCCGAGGCCGAGCGCGAAGCCGCAGCCCAGGCCGCGGCCGCCGCGAAGCCCGCCCCCAAACCCGCCCCCAAGCCCGACCTCGACGAGATCGACATCGAGGCGGGGGTCTAGGCCCGGACCATGGACGACCTGGAGATCGTGATCGAGCCCGACGTCGTCCCCAAGGGGACCTTCGACGTGCGCAGCCTGGACGCCGCCCCCGGCGCGCCGGCTCCCAAGGTCCGCCCGTCGTCGCGCGGCCCGGTCGTGCCCCTGGGCGAGAAGACGCGCTTCGTCGAGGCCGCGGCCGTGACCGGGGCCCTCGTCGCCCCCGACCTCCGCGCCTCCTCCGACGACGTCGAGGCGCTGGCCGCGGTCGACCGCGCAGCCAGCGCCCCGCTGCCGCCTCGGCCCGCCGCGGCCGACGACACGGTGACCGGCGCCGGCGCCGAGCCCGGCGAGCGCGCGACGGAGTACTTCGACACCGACCTCGACAGCCCGGTCGCCTCGGTCCTCGCCCTGCTCAAGCTCCTCGTCTACGTCGCGGCCATGGCCCTCGTCCTGTTCGTGATCTACCTCTGGTTGAGCAACCGTCGGGCGGAGACGACCGTCGCCGCCGAAGACCCGCAGACGCCGCCGCAAATGACCCTCCCTGGGGACGTGACCGAGCCGGAGACCGACCCCGACCCGGTCGCTGACCCTGCTGCTGCAGACCCCGACCCCGTGGTGGACCCCGAGGTCGACCCCGCGGGGGACCCCGAGCCCGCGGTCGACCCCGAGCCCGCGGTCGACCCGGACCCCGACCCCCGGCTCGCGGCAGACGCGGCGGCGGCGGCGGACCGCCTGGCCCTTGACGCGCTGCGCGTCCTGGTCAGCGAGGCCCAGACCGGCGCCAAGGTCGGCGTCGAGGAGGACGCTCCGGGGCTGGTCGCAGCCGTAGAGTCGCTGCGCGCCGACGCGATCCAGGCCCTCCGCGCAGGCGACTACGCCGGCGCCAAGGCCGCGCTGCAGGCCCTGCTGGAGAAGAGC
>JAGQRJ010000838.1 GCA_020425635.1 Planctomycetota bacterium
GCCCCGCACAGCGCCAGCCCTCCGTTGCGGACCGCGTCTTCCTCGATCGCCCCCGAGACCCAGTCCGGGCGGCGGCGCCACAGCGCGCGCTTCCACGCGCGCTGCGCCTCGGCGACCTCGGCCTCGCTGGCGTCGGCGGCGACGAGCACCCGCTGCTCCTGCGCGCGCTGGGCGGGGCGCCCCTCGTAGGTCTGGACCTGGGCGCTGTGGCGCGAGACGACGACCTCGCGCATGGCCTCGGGGGGTCGCAGCAGCTTGTGGGCCAGGAGCCCAGCGCCCACGAACACCAGGCCGAACACGACGGTGACCACCCCGCCCAGGGGGTCGTCGAAGGCGACGCCCGCGCCGGCGAGCACGGTCAGCGCACCGAACCCGCCGAAGGCGACGGCGGCCACGGCGCCGGTGTTTCCCGCGCGGACCTGGCGGAGCGCGAAGAGCGCCAGCCACCCCCCGCCAGCGACCAGGAGGCCCGAGACGACCAGGAACGCGAGGACCGCGAGCGCGATCGCGCCCGGCTCGGGGCTCGGGGGAGGCTCGTCGGGCGCTTCGTCGCGCGCCGCGGCCGGGTCTGCGCCGCTTGGCTCCCCTGACCCAGGCGCCGGGTCGGGCGCTTTGACCTCCGGCGGAGGCACGGCGCGCTGACGCCGGGCTGCGGCCGCGCGCTGACGCCGGGCTTCGGCCGCGCGTTCTCGCTCTTCGGCGGCCCGCAGGCGCCGGGCTTCGGCCGCGCGTTCACGCTCTTCGGCCGCGCGCTTCTGCTCCTCGGCGGCGCGGCGCTCGACCTCCTGGCCCTCCGCGCGGAGCGTCTCGATCGCCGCGCCGTATCTCGCGCGGGCGGCGTCGTCGGCGTAGTCCTCGAGCGCCCGCTCCGCCGGCTGCAGGTAATAGAGGTCGGCCCGGCGCAGCGCGGCGCTGGCCACCAGCTCCCGGGCTTTGCTGAGGTGTCCCTGCATGCCGGCGTCGAGGGTCGCGTCGAGCTCGCCCTCGAGCCCCGCGCGCGCTCCCTCCTCGACGCCCTCCAGCGCTTGCCGCGCGCTGCGGAGCTCGCGCAGCCAGCGCGCCACGTCGGTGCCCCCGCTCGCCTGCAGCTCGCGCGCGCGCTCGAGGTAGGCGCGGACCTTCGCCTCGTCGGCTCGCGCGGGCCCCACGCAGAGCGCGGCGGCGAACACGGCGACCGAGGTCCAACAGGCGAAGCGTGGGGCGGAGCAGAACACCTGGGGAGCGTACGGGAGCCCAGCGCGCGCCGCCACGGGTCGAGGATCCAGGCGATACTCGGGCATGGCCTCGCTCCTGCTCGCTACGCTCAACGCCCGCTTCGCGCACTCCAGCTTCGGGCTGCGTTACCTGCGGGCCAACCTCGGCGAGCTGCGCGCGGAGAGCGCGCTGCTCGAGCTCGAGATCACGACCCCGCGCGACGAGGTGGTCGAGGCCGTGCTCGCGCACGAGCCCGCCGTGGTGGGCCTGGGCGTGTACATCTGGAACGTGCGCGAGCTCACGGGGGTGGTCGCCGACCTCAAGCGGATTCGCCCCGAGCTCGTGATCGTGCTCGGCGGTCCCGAGGTCAGCCACGAGGCAGACGAGCAGGAGATCTGCCGGCTCGCGGACTACACCGTGCAGGGCGAGGCCGACCTCGCCTTCGCTGCGCTGGCCCGGCGGCTGCTCGCGGGCGAGCGCCCGCCCGAGCGGATCCTCGCCGCGCCGCTCCCCGACCTGAGCCAGGTGGCGCTGCCCTACGGCGAATACACCGACGACGACCTCGCCCGCAAGCGCGTGGTCTACGTCGAGGCCTCTCGCGGCTGCCCGTTCCGCTGCGCGTTCTGCCTCTCGTCGCTCCCCGACCCGGTGCGCGCGTTCGAGACGCAGGCCTTCCTCGCGTCCATGCAGGACCTCCTCGACCGCGGCGCGCTCAACTTCAAGTTCGTCGATCGCACCTTCAACCTCTCGGCGCGGACCTGCGTGGCGATCCTCGAGTTCTTTCGCGCGCGCCTGCGGCCCGGGCTGCACCTGCACTTCGAGCTGATCCCCGATCGCCTGCCCCAGGCCGTGCGCGAGCTGACCCGGACCTTCCCCTCCGACACGGTGCAGTTCGAGGTCGGGATCCAGACCTTCTCGCCCGGGGTCAACGCCAAGGTCTCGCGCAGGCAAGACGACCGACAGGCCGTCGCGAACCTCGAGTTCCTCCGCGACCAGACCCAGGTCCACGTGCACGCGGACCTGTTGTTCGGGCTCCCGGGAGAGACGCTCGAGAGCTTCGCCGAGTCCTTCGACCGCCTGCTGCCCTTGGTCCCGGGCGACGTCCAGCTGGGAATCCTCAAACGAATTCGCGGCACGCCGATCCGCGTCCACGAGTCGGACGACCTCGTGTTCAGCCCCGTCGCGCCCTATGAACTCCTCGCCTCCAAGGGCGTGACTCACGCCGACCTCAACCGGGTGAAGCGTCTGGCCCAGGCCTTCGACAGGTTTCGCAACCGCAGCGAGCTCCCCCGAACCCTCGAGCTGCTGACCGCCGAGCGCTCCCCGTTCGCGGCGTGGCTCGCGTTCTCGGACTGGCTGCGCGCGCGCGTCGGCCGCGCGCACTCCCTCAGCGACCGTCGCCGGGTCGAGCTCCTGTGGGAATACCTGGTCGAGGTCCAAGGGCTCGAGCCGCCCCGGGTCGCGCGGGCGATCTACGACGACGTCTATGTGCGCGGGCAGGGAATCGTGCGGCTCGACTTCCTCGACGCCTACCTCGACCCCGAGGCGCTGCGCGCGCTGCGCCGGCGCAACCGGCAGGCGC
>JAGQRJ010000129.1 GCA_020425635.1 Planctomycetota bacterium
CGAACGGATCCCCCGGCCCGCCGAAGGGGTCCGCACCGCTCTGCCCGCCCGGCGCCGCGAACGGATCGCCCGGCCCGCCAAACGGATCCGCGCCCCCTTGCGGCTGCGGCGCGCCGAAGGGGTCGCCCGGCCCGCCGAAGGGATCCGCGCTGGCTTGCGGCTGCGGCGCGCCGAAGGGGTCGCCCGGCCCGCCGAAGGGATCCGCGCCCTGGGCCGCTGCGCCGTCGGCCGCGAAGGGATCGCTGGGTCCCCCGAAGGGATCCGCGGCCTGCCCCTTCGGGGTGTCGAACGCCGCTCCACCGAAGGGATCCGCCCCGGGGTCACCGGCAGGTCCAGCAAAGGGATCGCCCGCTCCGCCGAAGGGGTCGGCTGCTGCCTGCCCGCTCGGCGCGGCCCCGCTGGGCGCGAAGGGATCGAACTCGGCGTCCCCGCTCAGGTCGGGAGCGCCGAAGGGGTCGCCCAGGGCTCCCGCGCCGCCAGCCGCGAGCGGATCGCCCGCGGGGGCGGCGAAGGGGTCTGGAGCGTCGCCGCGCACGGCGCGCAGCGCCCGCCGCTCCTCGAGGTTGGAGCCGCCGGCGCCGAGCAACGCTCCCGCAACGTCTTCGCCGCTGAGGTCCACGTCGGGGACGTTGAGGATCCCGGTCAGGCTGCCGGTGTCCTCCCCGAGGTCGCCGTCGAGGTCGAGGTCGTCGATCTCCTTGAGCAGGTCGTCCATGAGGACGTCGCCGTCGAGGTCGAGGAAGAGCGACGAGGGCTCGCCCTCCGCCGCGCTCGCCGCAGGCGCCGGCTCGGGGAGGTCGCCCAGCAGAGCCGGCTCGCTGAAGTCCAGGCCGCCGACCTCGGCGTCGTCCACGGTCACCCTCCCCGGGTCGGTCGCGACGGCGGGGGGCTCCTCGGCCTCCTCCAACTCCTCGACCTCCTCCAACTCCTCGACCTCCTCCAACTCCTCGACCTCCTCGGCAACGGGCGCCGCGGGCTCCGCAGGCTCGGCGCTGGCTGGCGCGGCGCTGGCCGGCTCCGAGCCTGCGTCGACGGCGGGCAAGAGGCTCACCAAGGCCGAGCGCAACGCGTCGAGGGTCGGCTCCGCTGCGCAGGCGCCCTCGAAGGTCGCGCGCGCGTCCTCGGGCAAGCAGCGCACGATCAGAGCGCGGAGGGCGTAGGCGTCGCCCTCGAAGGTCGCGCGGGTCGTGCCCTCGGGCAAGAACGCCGCGCACGCGGGGCTGGCTTCGAGGAACGCGCGGAACTGCTCGGGGTTCAGGCGCTGGGCCACGGGCAGGTGGCCGCAGTCGCTGAGCACCACGCCGTACTTGTCGTCGAGGAGCACGTTCTGCGGCTTGATCCACCCGTGGGCGCGGCCTCGGGCGTGGAGGACCTGCACGGTCTCGACCACGGGGAGCAGCACCTGCCGGCACTCGTCGAGGCTCAGCGACCCGGCCTCGAGCCGCGTGGCGAGCGAGCGCTCGTAGTGCTTGCCGGCGAGCAAGTAGCCCTGCCCGTCTTCGAGGAAGATCCGCTCGAAGCCGCGCAGCTGCGAGGTCTCGATCGCGTTGACGTGGGTGTCGCCGTAGCGGGTCTTGAGCAGGTAGGCGTAGTCCTCGTGGTCGAGCAGCTTGAGCACGACCTGGCGGCCCGCCGTGCCTCGGCGCGCCCGGAAGGTGCGACCGAGCACCCCCTGACCGAGCTCCTCCTCGAGGACGAACTCACCGCCCACCCGGGTGCCGACCTTCACACAGCCTCCTGCCTGGCGTCGTCGCGCCCGTAGAGGGTTGGACCCTGACTCGACGCCGACCTCACGGATTCACTATAGAGACTCGCCCCGGGACGCGCTCGCGCCGGCGAGGCTCGGGAGAACCCGGGCTAGCCCGCAAAGCTCACCACGAAGTGGTGAGTTTGCGGGGTAGCCGCCTGCGAAGCAGGCGGGCTGCGCCGGAGCGAGTCGGCGGCTCTGCCGCCGCGAGCGAGGCGCAAGCGACCGTGTGTA
>JAGQRJ010000839.1 GCA_020425635.1 Planctomycetota bacterium
GCCGCCGCGAGCGAGGCGCAAGCGACAGTGTGTACCCGGCCGCAGGCCGGGTCTCACTGTCTTAAACAACACTGCTGGCCGCACTTCGAGTCCACGAGCGGAGCGAGTGGTGAGAAGTGCGGGCTAGAGCCATTCAGAGCCTCTCTCTCGCGCCTCCCCGACGCCTGCTTCGAGCCTAGGCGCCCTCGCGCGCTTCAGCCGCTACAATTCAGCGCTCCGTTCGGAAGGGCAGGCCCATGGAATCTCATGAAGTGTTGCGCCAGATCGTCGAGCCGCTGGGGGCCAAGCGGATCGCCGCGGAGCTGAAGGTCTCGAGCTCGCTGGTCTACAAGTGGTGCGAGGAAGACTCGAGCGGCGCGCGCAACCCCCTCGACCGCCTGCAAAAGCTCTACGAGGTCACCCAGGATCGCGGCGCGGTGGAGTGGCTCTGCCAACGCGCCGACGGCTACTTCGTGGCCAACCCCGCGGCCGCCGCGGAGACCGAGGTCGAGCTGCTCACCCACACCCAGCAAATGCTCTCGAAGTTCAGCGAGCTGCTGCAGGTGATCTCCAAGTCCATGGCCGACGACGGGCACATCGACGCCGCCGAGTCGCGCCAGATCCGCAAGCAGTGGGACCGGCTCAAGGGCTACGCCGAGAGCTTCGTGGCCGGCTGCGAGCAGGGGAGCTTTCACAAGAAGCCCTGAGACCCGGCTAGCGCGCGGCGAGCTTCTCGCGCAGGTCACGAGCCATGACGCTCTCGGGGGCGAGCTCGAGGAGGCGCGCGAGGGCGGCCTCCGCGCCGGGTCGGTCTCCCTGCAGCAGGCGCTCGAGCCCGCGGAAGTAGACGCCGTTGGGGTCGTCTGGCCAGCGCGCGAGGAGCCGCTCGAGCCGCGGGCGGGCGGCGTCGAGTCGTTGGCTCTGCAGGAGCAGGGCCACGTGCTGGGTCAAGGCGCTGCGCTGCGCGTTCTGCTCCGCGGGGGTGCTGCCCGCGCCCGCGCTCAACGCTTCGCAGCGCTCGAGGGTCTCGAGCGCGGCCCGTAGGTCCCCCTGGAGGAGCAGCGCGCTGCTCAGCCCGACCCGCGAGTTGACCTGCCCCACGTTGAACCCGTGGGCGCCTGCTACGCGGTCCCAGGTCGCGACCGCGGCCTCGAAGTCGGCCTGCGCGCGCCGACCCCAGCCGGCTGCGCCCCAGGGCTGAGCGCCCTCCTGGCCGAGCTGCAGGCGGACCTGTCCGCGCCAGTGGTGCAGCTGGCCGTCGCCCGGGCGAAAGCGCAGCGCGGCGGAGGCGTCGGCCTCGAGCACGAGGGCCGGGGCGCGCACCCGCTGGTGGATCCCCTGGCGCACGGCGTAGGCCAGCCCGAGGGTCGGGTCTGCGGCGAGGGCGGCCTCGCACGCGTCGAGGGCGGGCGAGGCGCTGGCGGGGTCGCCGTCGCGGATCGTGGCCCGCAGCGCCAGCGCGCGCAGGAGGTGCGCGAAGCTCGCGTGGGCCCCGGTCTCGAGCGCCGCGTCCGCGAAGGCTACGGCGCGCGCGAACTCCTCCGCCGGGTCGAGGCCCTGCCGCGCGCGGGCCTCGCCGCGGTGAAACGCCAGGTGACCCTGAAAGATCCTCAGCGCGGCCTGGGTACCCAGCGGCGTCGAGGGGTGATCGGCTCGCGCGACGGCGTCGCCGAGCTCGGCCTCGGCCACGGTGAGGTCCTGGTCGCCCTCGGAGCACACCGCGCGCAGCGCGCGCGCGAAGGCAGGGAACCCGCTCTCCTCGGGCCAGCCGCGCGCGGCGAGGGCCTCGAGCGTGGAGGGGCGGAGGTCGCCGAAGTAGGGCCCGCGGCCCTCGAGGTGCCGGTTGAACTCGTCGAGCCCGACCCGGGTCGTGCGCAGCGCGTAGGCGGTGAACACGTCGGTGAAGGGCGGAGGCTCGGCGAGGGACACGGTGAGGGCGGCGTCGAGGGCCGTCTCGGCCGCGTGCTGCCAGTCGCCGTGCAGCAGGTAGAGCCGGGCGAGCTGGCGGCGGAGGAGCTCCTCGCCCGGGGCGCCCGCGAGCCCGCGCTCGAAGACCTCGAGCTCCTCCACGACCTTCGCGTCGTCGAGGGGCAGGCGCTCGATCCGGAGCAGCGTGTCGAGCAGCTCCTGCTTGCGGGCCAGGGCGTCGCGGGCGAGGGCCGTCTCCGCGCGAGCCTGCTCTGCCTTCCCGCGGGCGGCCTCGGCCTCGGCCTTCATGGCC
>JAGQRJ010000840.1 GCA_020425635.1 Planctomycetota bacterium
CGCGCCGCCGTGCGCGCGGGTCCTCCGCACGGCACGGCACCGGCCGCGCTCGCGATCGCCCGCGCGCGCCTCCCGGTGCCCTTCGAGGGGGTGCTGGCCCTGATCGGGCTCCCGCTGCGCCTCGCTTGCGTGGCGGCGATCGGGCTTTATCAGCTGAGCGCGTCGCGGCTCATGCCCCCCGCCTGCCGTTTCGAGCCCACCTGCTCGCGCTACGGATTGCACGCCTACCTGCGACACGGGGTGCTCCGGGGCTCGCTGCTGACCGCGCTGCGCCTGGTGCGCTGCTCGCCGATCAGCGACGGGGGCTTCGACCCGGTCCCTCCGCGGTGCGCGCAGGGTGGCGCTGAGGTATCGTGAAGCTCGAGGCGACGAGCCCTGACTGGCTCGCGGCTCGATCAGGAACGCGCATGCGACAGCACGCACCCAAAACCCCCCCGCCCCGCCTTCGCGCGGGGCGTCTGCGCCTGGCGCTGGTGAGCGCCTTGACCGCGGGGGGGCTGGGGTGCGGGACCCCTGAGCCGCCGCAGCCGGTGTCGGCGCCCGAGCTCCAGGCCGAGCTCCTCGGTGCAGAGGACGCCCTCTCGCGCTCGGCGCGAGACGACTTCTGGACCGCGACCCTGGGCGACATGCTCCCGCCGAGCGAGCTCGAGGCCTACTGGGAGACCCCCCCCGAAGCGCGCTTCGAGGGCTACGCGGTGCGACTGCTCGAGGCCCGGCTCAAGGCCGACCTCCTCGAGCGTTACCGCAGCCGGCTGACCCCGGAGCAGATCGACGCATTCTGTGCGCAGCCCAGCTACGACGCGTGTCGCGGCTACGTGGAAGAGGTGACTGGATCGTGAGTCCTGGTGGCAAGTTCTTCGTGCTCGACACGAACGTGCTCCTGCACTCCCCGAGCTGCCTGCTCGAGTTCGGGGCCAACACGGTGGTCGTCCCGGTCGACGTGATCGAGGAGCTCGACAAGTTCAAGTCCCACAACGACGAGCTGGGCCGCAACGCGCGTCAGGTGATCCGGATCCTGGATCGCGCGCGGACCGAGGGGTCGCTGCAAGAGGGCGCGCCGATCAACGGCGACGGCGGGCAGATCGTCGTCGACATGAAGCCCGTGTTCTTGATCGACAGCGGGCTGCGGGACGACACCCCCGACAACCGGATCATTTCGGTCGCCTACCGTCTCGCCCGTGACGGGCGGGAGGTCACGTTCATTTCCAAGGACGTGAACATGCGGCTCAAGGCCGACGCGCTCGGGCTGCGGGTGGAGGACTTCGAGACCGACAAGGTCCCCTCCGTCGACGACAGCTACCCCGGGTGGCGCGAGCTGAGCGTGAGCCCCGACGTGATCGACCAGCTGATGCGCGATCGCGAGCTCGAGTCGGACCTCGCCGGGCAGCTCAACCCCAACGAGGCCGTGCTCCTGCGGGCAGACGACAACCCCAAGCACACCGCCCTCGCGCGCCCGGTGCTCAACGGGAGCGCCACGCCCCACGCGCTGCGGGCCTTCGCGACCAAGTCCGACCCGCTGATGGGGATCACCCCGCGCAACCTCGAGCAGCGGATCGCGCTCGAGCTCTTGCTCGACCCCGAGCTGAGCCTGGTGAGCCTCATGGGGCAGGCGGGCACCGGCAAGACCTTGCTCGCGCTGGTCGCTGGGCTGCACCTGACGCTCAAGCAACACAAGTACGAGAAGCTGCTGGTCGCGCGCCCGATCATGCCGCTGGGGCGAGACATCGGCTTCCTGCCGGGCACCGCCGAAGAGAAGCTCATGCCCTGGATGAAGCCGATCTTCGACAACATGCGCTTCGTGCTCCGCGAGCGGAAGGAGCCGGGCGAGGCCGAGAAGAAGCTCCACGACCTGCTCAAGAGCGGGATCATCGAGATCGAGCCGCTGACCTTCATTCGCGGGCGCTCGATCCACGGGCAGTTCATCATCGTCGACGAGTGCCAGAACCTGACCCCGCACCAGCTGAAGACGATCATCAGTCGCGTGGGCCACGACACGAAGCTCGTGCTCACCGGCGACCCCTACCAGATCGACAACCCCTACCTCGACAGCCGCAGCAACGGCTTGAGCTACGTGGCCGATCGCTTCAAGAACCAGCGGATCGCGGGCCACGTGCGCTTCACCAAGAGCGAGCGCAGCCGCCTCGCCTCGATCGCGGTCGAGATTCTGTAGGGTCGGGGAGGGAGC
>JAGQRJ010000841.1 GCA_020425635.1 Planctomycetota bacterium
CCTGCCTGGGGCGCCTCGGCGACGACGCCGCGACCGCGCACCTGCTCGAGCACCTCGACGACCCCGACCTCAGAGGCCCCGCGGCGCAGGCCCTGGGCGAGCTCGGGCTCGCCGGCCACGCCGAGGCCGCGATCGAGCCGCTCTCCCGCGCGGTCGAAGACGCCTCCTCCTCCGACGCGTTCGCGCGCGCCGAAGCGACCAAGGCGCTGGGGAGCGTGGCGCGCGGCCACCCAGGAGCCGGCGTCGACGCGCTCTGCAAGGCGCTGCGCCTCGACCCCTCGAGCACGGTCCGCGCGGCGGCGGCCCGAGCGCTGGGGACCGTGTCGGCCGACCCCGAGCGAATCCGGCCGCCGCTCCTCGCCGCCCTCGACGACGCCGAGGCCGTGGTGCGGCTGGACGTGATCGAGAGCCTGCGGGGCCTGCCCGCGCTCCACGCGGCCGCCACCCCACGCCTGATCGCGCTCCTCGACGACCCCCAGGACGCGGTGGTCGAGGCGGCCGCCGAGGCGCTGGAAGAGCTCGCCCCGCCCTCAGCCCTGGCCCCCTTGCGCGCGCTGAGCGAAGACTCGGCCCGCAGCCAGCAGGTCCGACAAGCCGCCCGTCGCGCGGCGTTGCGGCTCGAGCGCTCCGCCCCGAACGCGCGCTGACTGAGCGTGCTCCGCGACGCGCCCCCCGCGCTTGTCTGAGCGCGCCTGGGTGGAGCTCGCGCAAGGCTGCGGCTTGCCGCTGGCGGTGACCTCTTGGCCCGGGCCCACCGGCGCCTAATCAACCACGCACTCGCGAAGGCCCGCTGTTTCGAGTGCCTCCGCGCTCCCAGGTGGGCCTGCAGGGCTGACCCGTAGGCCCAGAGGTGTCGTATTCCTCGCGCTCTCGGTCGACCCGCGGCGCAAGGGGTGTCGTACCCCTCGTGCTCTCGGTCGACCCACAGCGCAAGGGGTGTCGTACCCCTCGTGCTCTCGGTCGACCCGCAGCGCAAGGGGTGTCGTACCCCTCGTGCTCTGGGTCGACCCCCTCGGAGGCCAACGCCCCGCTGCGCGCGAGTGCAGGTAAGACGCGCTGTAGTCAAGATTGTTCCCAGCTTTCGGATTTTCCGGGAACCTTTCGCGCAAGGCTGCGTCAAACCAGCGCCCGGTGACGACGTAGTCGCCAGGCTTCATTTCTTGTGTCTGCCATGCAGGCCCCGTGCTCTTCGCGCGGGGCCTGCTGGCGTTTTTCTGATTGGATCGTGTCGTGAAGTTTCGAATGAATGATTTGTTGAACCTGTATCAGTTCCCCACCGGGCGACGGCTGTTCTGCCTCGGCCACGCGCAGCGGATCCTCGACGCCTACGGCGTCGAAGGTCTGCGGCTCGAGGTCGAGCGTGCGGTCGCGCTCGAGAAGGAGACGCGAAGGCTCGAACTCCAGTGGCGGGGCCAAGCTCGAAACGAGCACGCCCCGGGCACTGGGGAGCTGAGCGTGGAGGTGTGTCACGCGTTGGGGGCCCTCGAGGCCCTCTTCACGGCGACGCAAAAGGCCTTCGGGGGATCCTCCCCGGAGGGGCGGGCCGCGGCGGCGGCCCAGGCGGCGCTGTTTCCGAAGGGTCTGTTCCAACTGACCAGCATGCCCTACGTGGAGCAGCAGGTGGCGGTGCAGACCCTCCTGGAGCAGATCCAGACCGAGCCCAAGCTCGGCGAGGACCTGCGCCGGGTGGCTGCGGAGCGCTTCGTGGCGCAGTTGGCGGAGGCCAACGAGCGCTTTCGGAGCGCGCTGGAGGTCTACGGCTCGGGGCCGTCGTACCACCAAATGCAGGAGGCGCGGCGCGTGGGCCAGGAGACCCTGGCCCAGGTCGTGGTCCTGCTCGCGAGCGAGCTGGTGCGCGCTTGGAGGAAGGGCGAGGAGACCGAGCCCTTCACCCAGGCGCTCCAGGCGGTCTACGAGCAGAACGCGGCGATCCGACGTCTGCGCCGCCGCCGTCGCACCGTGAGCGACGTCGACCCGGAGACGGGCGACGAGCTCGCGGACGACGGAGGAGGCGAGGACGTCGAGGACGTCGGAGAGGTCGAGGACGACGGAGACGTCGGCCTCGACGTCGAGGAGGGAGCAGGCGGAGCGGCCGAGGCCGCTTGACGCCGAGGTGTGATTGCGGGGGGCCGTCCGGGCGGGCGGCCCCCCGCCCTTCCCTGCGTCGCGCAGGGAAGCTTCAAGACGCTAGAGTGCGCGCATGAAGGACCCTCAGCGCTGGATCGAGGTCCGCAACGAGGCCTACGGGCAGACGGGCGTGTGCGAGTACGACGTGGTGCTCGCGAACACGCACCCCCGCTGGACCCTCGAGGTCCGCTACCGCACCTGCATGGGCCCCGCCGAGGCGCCGAGCTACCTCCCCGAGCAGGTCGCGACGCTGGCCCCCGGGGCCCAGGTCGCGGCCTACTCCGTGGGCTACGGACCCGACCCCTTCCCCGAGACCGGGGTCGAGGTGCTCGAGGTGCGGCGGGTCGGCGCCTGAGCCGCGCCGCTGCTTGGGTAGCATGCTGGCTCACCCCGAGGCGAGAGGAGCCGACCCATGCGCATGACCGAGAACACGATCCTGATCACCGGCGGCGGCAGCGGAATCGGGCGCGGCCTCGCGGAGGCGTTTCACCAGCGGGGCAACAAGGTCGTGATCGCCGGCCGCGGGCAGGCGAAGCTCGACGCGACCGTCGCCGCGAACCCGGGGATCGAGGCGCTGAACCTCGACCTGAGCGACCCCGCGGACATTGCGCGCTTCGCCCAGGAGCTCACCGCGCGCTTCCCCGCGCTGAACGTGGTGATCAACAACGCCGGGATCATGACGGTCGAGGACGTGAAGGCGGCCAAGACCGAGGTCGCCGAGCGCACGATCGCCACCAACCTGCTGGGGCCGATCCGGCTGACCGCCGCGCTGCTCCCGCACCTGCAGGCGCAGCCGAGCGCCGCGGTGGTCAACGTGACCTCAGGCCTGGCCTTCGTCCCGCTCCTGGCCACGCCGACCTACTGCGCCACCAAGGCCGCGCTGCACTCGTATTCGATCTCGCTGCGCGCGCAGCTGGCCGACACCGGGGTGCAGGTGATCGAGCTCCCCCCGCCCTACGTGCAGACCGAGCTCATGGGCGCCGAGCAGGCGAGCGACCCCAACGCCATGCCCCTGGCCGAGTTCGTGGCCGAGAGCATGGAGCTGTTCGCCTCGCAGCCCGACGTGGACGAGATCCTGGTCGAGCGCGTGAAGCTGCTGCGCTTCGCCGAGAAGGAAGGCCGCTACGCGGAGGTCTTCGGCCGCCTGTCTGCCATGGCCCGCTCGCGCATGTGATCGCGGCGAGCGCGCTCCGACGCTCGAGGGTCGCGTCCGAGCCCGGAGGGGTCGAGCAGCCCGCGGGCAGCCCTGCGCCCTCGGTCGAGCCGCGCGCGCCCTGCCCTGCCCCCCCAGCCGACGCGCGAAGCGACAGCCGCGTCGAGGGCGGACGTCCTATCCCCACGTGCCAGGGCCCCCTGGCGAGGATGGTTCGTGAGCCGTGACCGACACCCACACGCGCGACTTGGAACGCCGCTGGCTCAGCGTGGGCTCACCCTCCGCTGAGGCGGCGTGGCTCGCGGCGCGCCTGCGCGAGGGGACCCTCACCCGCGAGCGCGTCCGCGCGGCCTGCTGCCTGGGCTCCCGCGGGGCCGCGCTCCTGGAGGACGTGCCCCCCGTGCCTCGCCCGTCGCGGCGCACGCTCCGGGGCTGGGTCGCGGCGCTCACCGCCCTCGGGGGCCACATGACCTGGCGCACCACCCTGGCCGCCGCGGAGGTCTCGCTGGCGCACGTGTGGAGGCCGATCCCGCGCGACGTGCAGGCGACCGTCGACTGGCTGGGGCACCCCGAGCG
>JAGQRJ010000842.1 GCA_020425635.1 Planctomycetota bacterium
AGCCTCGATCGGGTCGTAGTTGACCTCAATCCGAAACGGGCGCTCCTTGTGGCTCACCTCGACCACCAGCACCACCTGCTCGTAGTTCTTCGTCGTGCCGACGCTCACCGACACCATGGGTGGCGCGCTCGGAGCCGGCTTCGTTTCCTCGGTCGTCACTTGCTTCCCTCCTCCGGTATCCCGATCTCGGCGAAGTAGTCGCGCTTCGGCTCCGAGGGGCTGGCCACCGGGGCAGCCTTCTCCTTGGCCCTGTCGCGCGTGGCCTGAATGCGCTCGATCAGCTCGATCGTCACGCTGCCGTCCAGGTCGTTGACCTGCTTCGTGTCGAGCTGCGAGCGGGACGGGATCAGCTTGCTCCAGAGCTTGTCCGTGAACCAAACCGTGAAGCTCGGGTCCTCACGGCACATGCGGAGCAGCGTCCAGGCGAACGGGTCGGGGCACTCCGCTGGGTTTGGTCGGCGAACCGAAATGTTCCTCGCCACCCACCGAACGACCTCGGGCTCGTCGGCGAACGTCTGGGCGAGCCCCAGCGGGGCTACCTCCAGCGGCTCCAGGCCGTTCTTGTCGCTCTTGGCTCTGCTCACTCCTCACCGCCCTGGCGTTCGTAGCCCTCCTCGAGCGCCTCGACGTAGGCGAGACGCTGCGAGTGCTCGAGCAAGATCGACCGCCAGCTCGCCGACGGAACGAGCACGCCGCCTGGGGCCTCGACGGCGACGGCCAGGGCGCGCGCGAACGCAGAATCAGGCCCCGACGGCGGGGCCCCCGGCGGGAGGATCCGCAGGGGCGGGGGCGGCAGGGGCGGAGGCGGGGAGCAGCAGCCGGCGAGCGAACTCAAGATCACCAAGGCCAGGATCAGCAGCGAGACGAGCGCGGCGCGCCGCCTCCGCTTCGACCGAGTGAGCCCGGCGGGCGTAGGCTTCGTGGGCCTGGCGCTCCGCGGCGAGGGCGGCGAGGGCTTGGTCGCGCTCTCGCTGCGCGGAGTCGCGCTCGAGCTCGGCCGCGCGCAGCCAGCCTCCACGGAGTCCGTAACCGATCCCGACGGCGACGAGGACGAGCAAGGCTCCCCCGAGCACGGCACCGGCGGCGAATTCAGGTCCCACAGGATCACCTCCGAGCCTTCTCTCTCCGAGCCTTCCGAGCCGGGTGCCTCCGGGGCCGGCCAGTGCGCTCTGTCCAGAAGCCGCTGCCGTCGACGCTCGAGGCCGACCGGCGCCGCCCGCTGAGCGACCGGTAGCTGCGCGTCTCCGCCTTCGCCCTTGCCTGAGCGCGCATGCGCTCGACTTCCATGGCGGTGCGCGCACGCACGCGAGCCGCGGCAGCGAACAGCTTGACCACGACGAACACCGCAAGCGGCGAGGCGAAAGCGAGGACCAGTCCCAAGGCCCAGCTCACTCGGCACCCGACTCGGCCGACGTCTTGTTCGCGTCGCGCGCGAAGAAGAAGGCCCCGACCGCCAGGGCGGCGGGGATCAGCAGCGCCCACTGCGCGACGGTCTCGGGGTCGCCGTCCCACTGCGCCTGTGCCTGGAGCAGCGCGAAGGAGAGGAACGCGAGAATCGCCCCCGCGGTGGTCTTTGGGCTCTTGAGTCCGGCGGCGATCGCGCTCGGCTTGTTCTCGTTCTCGGCCATGGTCAGGCTCCTTTCGCTTGCGACCGGAACTCGGTCACGCTGTGTTGTTTGCTCTCGGCGAGGAAGCCCTCGAGCTTCTCCAGGGCGTCGGCGACCCACGCGCGGCGTTTCGGGGCCGGCATGGCGTCAGCTCGCTCGAGAACCTCGGCGAT
Source organism: Planctomycetota bacterium (assembly GCA_020425635.1). Taxonomy (GTDB): domain Bacteria; phylum Planctomycetota; class J058; order J058; family J058; genus JAGQRJ01. The sequence continues at coordinate 1,781 of JAGQRJ010000842.1, forward strand.
CGCCTTGCGTCGACGGGTGCGCTGCTCTGCCCTGTCAGGATCCATTCGCGCTCTCCTCGCTGCTTCCGGTGGTGTTTGCGCGGAGCAGCAGCTCCTGATACAGCCGCTGCACGTCGGCGTTGCGGACGCGGTCCTCCGCGAGGAAGTCCTGGCGCGCCTGAGCGGCGTCCTGGCGCTCGGCGTCGAGGGCCGCGTGCAAGCGGTCGACCTCCGCGAGGAAGTCCTGGCGCGCCTGAGCGGCGTCCTGGCGCTCGGCGTCGAGGGCCGCGTGCAAGCGGTCGACCTCGCGCTGTAGTCGCTCGTTCTCGCGGCGCAGCTTGGCGATTCCCTCGACCAGCTCGCCGGCCTTGGGCGCTCCGTCGCCGCCGCGCGTCAGCCAGGTGTGCAGGCCCTTCGCGAGGCCGGCCAGCGCAGCCAGCCCGCCGACGACTGCGGCCCCTGTTTCGCCCGCGTCCACTACAGGCCACCGATCATGCAGTCGCTGCACGTCGCGGGGTGCGACCCCGGCCAGCCCAAGGCGTGGGCCGCCTCGTGCGCGATCAGCCCACGGATCCAGGCGTCTTGCGCTGCTTGATCTCCGCAGTTGGGGGGCCACGCCATGTAGATCGTGCGCGAGCCCGGCTGAGTCACCCCAGCGGCGAACGCCGAGGCCCCGACGCGGATCAACTGGACCTGCGGAACGAAGATCACGCGATAGCCCGGCGCGTCGTGCAGGGTCTTGGAGCCCTTCTCGTTCGGCTCGCTGTCCAGCATGGCGAGGTAGCGCGCGAACTTCTCGGGGACGGCGCGCTCCCACGCCTCCGGCACCCACGCCTCAATCCCGCCCGGGCTGTCCATGCGCACCATGCGCTCACCGACGGGGAAGCCGCCGTGCGCCGGAGTCCAGAGCCAGGGGCCTCCCGCTGCGCTCGCCTCGCCCCACGGGTGGCGCGAGCGGTCGGAGCAGCCGGGGTGCAGCGCCAGCGGGGCGAGGAGCAGCGCGAGGGCGAGGGCGTAGCTGGTGCGGCTCATGCGACGGCAGGCTCCGATCCGACCGGGACAGCAT
>JAGQRJ010000843.1 GCA_020425635.1 Planctomycetota bacterium
CGAGGCGGTCGTGACCCGCGAGCGCTACTTCGCGCCCTTCGGCCCCGAGGGGCCCGCGCGCGCGCTCTTGACCCTGGCCCTCGACGACCCCGACGGGACCGTGCGCGAGGCGGCGGCCGACGCCCTCGAGGCGCTCTACGGGGCGCGCCCCGAGGTCGCCCCCCCCGCGCCGGTGCCCTCGAGCGCGCCCTGCAACGCGGCCGACCTCGACCCCCCGCCGCTGCGGGCGGTGCTCCACACCTCGGTCGGCTCGCTGACCCTGGAGTTGCTCCCCCGCGAGGCGCCCCGCCACGTGAAGAGCTTCGCGCGCCTGGCCGAGGCCGGCTTCTACGACGGGCTGACCTTCCACCGGATCGTGACCGGCTTCGTCGCCCAGGGCCTCTGCCCGCTGGGCAACGGCTGGGGCACGGGCGGGGTGCACCTCAACGACGAGATCAACGCGGTGCCCTTCCTCCGCGGCGCGGTGGGCATGCCGAGCAGCGGCCCCGACACCGCCGGCTGCCAGCTCTTCGTGACCCACGTGCCCACCCCGCACCTCGACGGGAACTACACGGTCTTCGCGCGGGTCGTCGACGGCGGCGAGGTCCTCGACGCCCTCGACCTCGATCACGTGGTCACCCGCGTCGAGCTGCTGCGCCCGTAGACGCGCCCCCCTCGTGGGCGCCGAACGCTACACTGGGCCCCCGGAAGGTAGAGCCATGGACCCCCAACGCGAGATGCTGTGGCTGCGGCGCTTGCACCAGCTCTCCCAGCGGCTGGCGCAGGAGACCAACCTCAAAGAGCTGCTGCCGGCGATCCTCGACGCGGCGATCGAGCTGGCCCAGGCCGAGCGCGGGTTCCTCGTGCGCAGCGAGGGCAAGACGAGCACCGGTCGCCCGCGGATCCGGGTCGACGCCGCGCGGGGCTTCGCCAAGGAGACCCTCGCCGGCGCGCGCGGCAAGGTCTCGCGGACCGTCGTCGAGCGCGTCATGGAGCAGAAGCGCGGCGTGGTCACCTCCCGCGAAGAGGACGCCGACATTCGCGAGGTCTCGAGCGTGCAGGAGCGGCGGGTGCTCGCGATCCTCTGCGTGCCCATGCTCCTGCGCGGCGACCTGGTGGGCGTGCTCTACCTCGACCACCGCTTCGACGTGCAGGCCTTCTCGGAGCAAGACGTCCCCGTGGCCACGGCCTTCGCCGACATGGCCGCGCTGGCGATCGAGACCGCCGAGCTCCTGCACCAGAACCGCACGGGGCAAGAGCGCCTGGGCGACACCCTGCGCGAGCTCGAGGCCCTGCGCCGGGCCCAGCGCGAGCAGCGCGAGGTGGTGGCCGAGGCCCAGGCCCAGCGCTTCGCCCCGCTGCGCTTCGGGGGGCTGATCGGCGGCAGCGAGCGCATGCAGGCGCTCTACCGCGAGATCGAGCGCGCCGCGCGCTCCACCGCGCCGGTCTTGATCTCGGGCGAGAGCGGCACCGGCAAGGAGCTCGTCGCGCGCGAGATCCACGCGCGGGGCTCGCGCCCCCACGACCCCTTCCTCAGCGAGAACTGCGCGGCGCTCAACGACGCGCTGCTCGAGAGCGAGCTCTTCGGCCACAAGCGCGGCGCCTTCACCGGGGCGAACCAAGACCGCAAGGGCCTGTTCGCCCTCGCCGAGCGCGGGAGCTTGCTCCTCGACGAGGTCGGCGACATGAGCCCCGCGCTGCAGGCCAAGCTGCTGCGGGTGCTGCAAGAGGGCCAGGTGCGCCCCGTGGGCGGCGACCGCGCGCAGCCGATCGCGTGCCGGGTGATCGCCTCCACGCACCGCGACCTCCGCGAGCAGGTCGCCGCCGGCGAGTTCCGCGAGGACCTCTACTACCGGCTCGACGTGCTGCGGATCCACGTGCCCCCGCTGCGGGAGCGGCCCCAGGACGTGCCCATGCTGCTCAACCACTTCCTGCACCAGGCCCAGCGCCACCCGCCCGAGCTGACCCCCAAGGCCCTCGAGCTCCTGGTCGGCTACACCTGGCCCGGCAACGTGCGCGAGCTCGAGAACGAGGCCCGCCGGCTGGCGGCCCTCGGCACCCCACGGATCACGGTGCGCCACCTCTCCGACGAGGTCCGCGAGGGGCGCGGGCTGGCGCGGGGGGGCGCGACCTACAGCGGCAAGACCCTGGGCGAGGTCGAGAAGGAGATGGTCAAGCAGGCGCTGCTCGAGAGCAAGGGCAACAAGGCCCGCGCCGCGCGCCAGCTCGGGATCCCCAAGACCAGCCTCTACAACCTGATCCAGCGCTACGAGATCGAAGCGTAGGCGTTTCACTCGTCCGCCTCGGCGGGTAGCCTGTGCGCATGCGCATGCATCGCCTGGGTCGCCTGTTCTCCCTCGACCGCTACCGCCAGTGCCGTGAGCTGTTCGAGCACCCCGCCCGCGCGCACCTCGCGCTGACCGGGGTCACCCAGGGCCCCTTCACCCTCGAGTTCAAGCGCGGCGGCGCGTTGGAGTTCCCCAAGTTCCGCAAGGTGCGCAGCCTGTGGACCTACCTCTTCGCCGACCCCGCCCGCCTGCGCGGGCTCGAGGTCGTCGAGGGGACCCTCGCCTTCCCCTTCGAGGGGACCACGATCTACGTGCGCCCGGTGAGCTTCGACTTCCCGATCTTCACCGAGGTCTTCGTCGAGGACGTGTATCGCCTGAAGACCCTGGGCAAGCTCGGCACCGTGGTCGACCTCGGCGCGAACATTGGCCTGTTCAGCACCCGCGCGGCCATGCTCGGCGCCGAGCGCGTGATCGCGATCGAGCCGGTCTCGGCCAACCGCGTGCTGGCCGAGCGGCACTTCGCCGCGGCGGGGGTCGCCGACCGGGTGACCCTGATCGACAAGGCCGTGACGGGGACGAGCGGCGAGACCGTCGCGATCCACCTCAGCGCGGAGAACTCCGGGGCGCACTCCGTCGACCGCGGCATGGCCGGGATCCAGGGCGGCGCCGGGGTCGAGCAGGTGCAGACGATCTCCTTGGCCGACCTCTTCGCCGAGCACGGCGTCGAGCGCTGCGACCTGCTCAAGTGCGACGTCGAGGGCGCGGAGTTCGAGATCGTGCTCGCGACCCCGCACGAGGTCTTGCAGCGGATCGCGCGGCTGGCCATGGAGGTCCACCTGACCCCCGACACCCCCGCCGACCGCTACCCCGCGCTCAAGGCCCACCTCGAGGGCAGCGGCTTCGCCCTCGTCGAGGAGGAGGGCCCGCTGTTCGAGGGGACCCTGCAGCAGTACATGCTCACCGGGACCCGCTGAGCCGACCCCCCACACGCGAGCGCGCGCGGGAGACCCGCGCGCGCCCTTCGTTCGCCGAATACCGAAGGTGGGACTCGAACCCACACGTCCTTGCGGACAACGGATTTTGAATCCGTCGCGTCTGCCATTCCGCCACTTCGGCGCTGGGCGCAATCTACCGTACCCCAGGCGCGCTGGAAGTGCTCCGCCGTCGCGAACCCGGGGGCCGCGCGGCGCGTGAAACGAGGAGGAATCGAAGGTGTGACCCCTTCGCCCCGTCAGCACCGTAGAATCGGCCCGCGGGAGGACTCTGAATGCGAACCATCGCCTATGCGCTGCTGGGCGCGCTGCTGCTCGGGAGCGCGCTCGCCAAGGACTCCGACTGGAAGGCCTTTCGCTCCGCCTACGAAGACACCCTGAAGCAGCTGGAGGACGAGAAGCGCCCGGCGGCGCGGGTGCAGCTCCTGGCCGACCTCGAGGGGCACATCGACAAGCTGTGCAAGGTCGACGGAGAGAAGACGGTGAAGTTCCTCCTCGAGGCCGAGGTCGCCGACCTCGAGCCCGCGATCGGGCGGATCGTGCTCAAGTCGCTGGGCAAACTGAGCACGGTGAGCGAGGGCGAAGACAAGCTCAACGCCGAGCGCGCGATCGACGAGCTCGCCAAGCGCGCGCCGAAGGCGTCGACCTCGTCGCAGTCGCTGCTCTACCCGGTGCTCGCCAAGCGCCCCACCCCCGCGGCGCTGCGCGCGCTGCTGAAGGCGCTCAAGGACAAGCAGCCGGGGGTGCGCCGCGCGGCGATCCGCGCCCTCGGCGCGGCGGGGCCGCGGCTCGTCGACGACGCCCCGGGGCCGCTCACCGGCCTGCTGCGCCGAGGGACGCGCCGCGAGCAGTGGCTCGCCGCCGACGCGATCGAAGCGATCACGGGGACCCGCCCCGACGACCACCCCAAGCCCGAGCTCGACGAGAAGACCGCGCTCCCCTCGGTGTGGGGCGTCGATCGCGTGCTCTTCGTGGTCGAGTGGTCGGAGCAGGCGGCCGAAGACGGGTTCCGCACCCCCTTCGCCGAGCCCGAGGAGGGCGGCGACGAGGGCCAGGGCGACGACAAGGACAAGGGCAAGGGCGACGACAAGGGCAAGGGCAAGGGTAAAGGCAAGGGCAAGGACGCCGAGGGTGAGCCCGCGGCCGCCGAGACCTTCAGCGCCCTGGCGCTCTCGGCCGCGCAGGTCGAGGCCGCGATCGCGAAGCTCCCGCGCGAGGTCGAGTTCCGCGTGCTGCGCTACAGCGACCGCCCGCGCACCTTCAGCGACGCGTACCAACGCGGCGGGGAGAAGGTCGCCGCGGAGGTCCGCGCCTGGCTGACCGAGAGCCCGTCGCGCGGACCGCGCGACCTGGGGCGCGCCATGGACTGGGTCTACGACGAGGCGCAGGAGCCCGACGTGGTCTACGTCTACACCGCGGGGCTGCCGAGCGGCCCGCGGGTCACGGTGGACTCGACCCTCGAGGCGCTGGAGCGCCGGGCCTGGGGCCGCGACGTGACCGTGCACGCGGTCGGGCTCTGGCCGACCCCCGCCGAGGAGCCCAAGAGCGAGGTCGAAAAGGAGGAGCGCGCCCAGGCCGAGGGCAACTTCCGCCGCCTGATCCACGGCCTGACCGCCGCGGGCGGCGGCGTGTTCCGCGTGCACACGCTCATGCGCCCCGCGGAGGCGGGGGCCGACGACGCCGAGGGCAAGCCCGCCCACTCCCTCGGCTTTCCCCTCGACCAGCCCCTGAGCGGGGCGCAGACCAGCGAACTCAAGCGCGCGCTCAAGAGGGCCAGCGGCGACGAGGCCCTGGCCCTCTGGGGCGGGGCCGCGGGCTGCCCCGACCTGCAGGTCGCGCGCCTGGCCCAGGAGGCCCTCGAGGGCGACGACCTGGCCGCGGCGCGCGCCGCCCTCGACGGCTTCGCCCGCAACAAGGAGCCCAAGGTGCTCGTCGACCTGCGGACGCGCGCCGAGAAGGAGCGCGCGCCGCGCGCGCAAATGCGCTACGTGCGCGCGCTGGGCGGGAACCCGGCGCCCGAGTCTGCCGAGGCCCTCGTCGAGCTGCTGCCCAAGCTCGAGGGCGACGTGCTCCGGGTGGCCTGGAGGCTGCTCTCGCTCAAGCCCGCGAGCGACCTGGCCGCCCACGCCGACGGGATCACCGCCGCCGCGCGCGGCCTCGACTCCGGGCTGACCTACCGCTACGCGATCCAGACCGTCGCCAAGGCCAGCGGCAAGCCCGCCCCCCCCAGCGGCGGGCTGGAGGTGGGCTCGAAGCTCCTGCTCCCCGAGCACTTCGCCGGCGAGGGGGTCGCGCTCCTGATCGACACCTACCGCGAGGTCAACGACGACTTCTGGACGCCGCCCGCCAAGGTCGAGGACGCGGGCGAGGAGGGCGCCGACGAGGGCAAGAAGCCCAAGCGGCCCAAGAAGCCCAAGAAGCCCAAGGAGCCCGAGGCCAAGGAGCCCGAGGCGGTGAGCCGCCGCGAGGCGATCCGCGGCGAGGTCGGGCGCGCGCTCGACGCGCTCTTCACGGGGGAGCAGCGCGTTTACCTGCGCGACCTCTCGGGCGCGAACTGGAAGTCGGAGTCGACCGCCCTCGACAAGCGCCCCGTGCTCGAGGACGCGCGGGCCTGGGTCGACGCGCTGCGCGTGACCACCGCCCGCGACGTGGCCGCGGCGGTCCGGGACGCGCTGCGCGACCCGGCGATCGAGGAGGTCTACGTGCTCGTGTGCGGGCTCCCGCGGCGCTCTCCGGGGGCCAAGGTCCCCGACGAGCTGGCGGAGGACCTGGCCCTCGAGCTCGACCTGCGCCAGGTGCAGGTCCACGTGGTCTTGCCCCTCGGCACCAAGCAGCCCGACACCGCCGAGTACCGCGACTTCCTCGCCTCCCTCGACGCGGTCTACCGTCCGCTGGCCGACGCCAGCGGAGGTTCGGTGAGCCTGCGGCACGCGATCGAGGGCGTCCCCGCCAAGTAGCCCTGGACCCCGAATGGGGTCGCCCCGTCGGGTATCCTCCCGTCATGCGGATCGTGATCGTAGGCGGCGGCGTCGTCGGGCAGAACCTCGCGGAGGAGCTGCTGCACGAAGACCATGACATCACCGTCGTGGACTCGCGCCCGGAGATCGTGCAAAACCTCGCCGAGCGCTTCGACGTGTTCGCGCTCTGCGGCGACGGCGGCAGCCCGAGCGTGCTCGAGGAGGCGGGGATCAAGGAGGCGGAGATGGTGATCGCGGTCACCGACTCCGACCACCTGAACATGTTCATTTGCCTGCTCGCCGAGACCATGGGGGTCCGCGACAAGCTCGCCCGCGTGCGCAACCAGGAGTTCTCCAACCCTCGCTCGCGGGCCTGGATCCGCAAGAAGCTCTCGATCGACCGGATCATCAACCCCGAGGCCCTGGTCGTCGATCACATTCGCAAGATCATTGGCGCCCCCGGCGCGACCGACGCCCACGAGCTCGCCGGCGGCGACGTGCTCGTGCACACCTTCAGCATTCACGCGGGGGTCCCGCTCGCGGGGCGCAAGCTGAAGGAGGTCCGCGGCCTGCTCCCGCACCAGCCCTTCCTGATCACCTCGATCAGCCGCGACGGGGTCATGCTGATCCCCACCGGCGAAGACGAGCTGCGCGTGGGCGACCGGGTGCACGTGCTCATGGCCAAGGGCGCGCTCCCGCAGTTCCTCCCCCTGGTCGAGCGCCGCCGCCCGCGCATGGAGAAGGCCTTCGTGTGCGACGCCGGGCGCCTGGGGCTCGCGGTGGCGCGCATGGCCGAGACCCTCGTCCCGAACGTGGTCGTGTTCGACTCCAACGCCCAGCGCGCCAACGAGGCCGCCCTCGCCCTCGAGCTGAGCCTGGTCGTGAAGGGCTCGCCCACCGACGCCGAGCTGCTCCAGGAGTACGACCCGCGCAGCTGCGACCTGTTCGTGGGGGTGGCCGAGGACGAAGAGCAGAACCTCATGGCCGCGCTCATGGCCAAGCGCAACGGCGTGCGCAAGATCATCGTGGTCACCGGCAAGCACGCCAACGTGCCCCTGCTGGAGTCGACCGGGATCGACGTCGTGATCGAGCCCAAAATCCTCACCGTCTCCGAGATCCTCTCGCACGTGCGCGGCGCGCGGGTGCTCTCGGTCGCGCGCGTCGAGGGCGACGCCGAGGCGATCGAGCTCCTCGTGACCAAGGGCCCGCTCGTCAACCGCCCGCTGCGCGAGGTGCAGCTGCCCAAGGGCGCGTTGATCGGCGCGATCCTGCGCGACCACGCGGTCGAGATCCCCTCGGGCGAGAGCGTGATCCAGCCCCAGGACACGGTGATCCTGTTCACCCTCCCCCACGCCCGGGCCGACGCCCAGGCCCTGATCGCGCCCCGCCAGTGAGCGGACGGCGCTGGGTCGGCGCGCTGCACCTGCTGCCCCTGCTC
>JAGQRJ010000130.1 GCA_020425635.1 Planctomycetota bacterium
CCCCCGCACCTCGAAGCCACCCCCGGGCGACCTCCTTGCACACGCCTGGCCTCGACCCGGGGCCGGAGCTCTCCCCCATGGGTCTGCTGGGCCTGGCGCTGAACGTCACGCTGGTGACCGCCCTCTACGTCCTCAACCCTGCCGTGCTCACCGGCGCGAGGCTGGCCTTCCCTCCGACCCTGCTCCTGAGCGGCCTGGTCGGAGCGGGGCTCGCCCTCGTCTTGGGCTGGGCGACCCGCCGCTCGGAGGCGCTGGCCACCCTGCTGCTCGTCCCCCTCGGGCTGCTGGGGTGCGCAGGCCTGGTCCTGATCCCCTTCCTGTTCCTGTGTCACTGGCAGTGGGGGCCAAGTCCGCTGCGCGGCCCCTCTGGGCAGCTCATGGGCTGCCTGGCCTTGCTCCCTGGCCCGCTGCTCGCCGTGCTCTGGGGTTGGCGCGATCCTCGTTAGGCTTGGCCCGCCCCCGTCCCGCTCGCTCTCGCGGGCGCGCCAGCGCAGGGACAGCGGGAGGTAGCACGCCGGCCCGCGCCTCCGCTACGCTTCCGGTGTGGCCGAGATCCAGCTCCATGCACGCGTCTCCAAAGAGCGCCCGGTCTGCGTCAGCTGCCGAGGCGAGCTCGGCTCGACCGACGCGGCGCTGGCCTGCACCGAGTGCGCGGTCCCCCTGCACTGGGAGTGCTGGCGCGAGCTCAAGCGCTGCCCCACCCCGGGCTGCCCGGGCGAGGTCAAGCACAGCGCCCGCCTCGCAGCGACCCTCGAGACCTGGGGGCCCGCAGAGCCGCTGGAGTGGTCCCACGAGCCTGCGGCGCTCGAGCTCGAGCCCCTTCCCGCCCGCCCTGCGCACGGGCCCGCAGCGCCCCCCCCCGGGAAGGGAGACGAGGGCTCCGCCGAGCGAGCAGCGAGCGAGGCCGCGCAGGTCAGCCCCCGGGCGGAGGACGTGCAGCGCGCCGAGCCGTCGCGGGGGGTGACCCACGACGCGGGCTACCTCACGACCCAGGGCATGATCTACGGGGCGGTCGCCGGCGCGGTCTGCGGCATGGTGTGGGCGCTCTTCAGCATGAAACACCCCGGCGTGGCCGTTGGCTTCGGGGGCGGGTTCGCGGGGGCCACGGCGGGCGGGCTCGCGGGCTTTGGCCTGGGCTACCTGCAATCGCTGGTCGGACTGTGCGACCCCCAGCCCGAGGGCCTCGGGCTGCTGAGCCTGTTCCTCACCGGCGGCGTGGGTTTCGTCGCCTACGGCGCAGGCGGGTGGGCCCTCGCCCTCCTGCTTGGGCTCCCGACCTGGCTGCTGTGCGGACGTATGTTCGGGTTCGACCCCGGCAAGTCGCGCTCCTAGCGCCACCTGGCCCTGGCTAGCCCGCAAATCTCACCACGAAGTGGTGAGTTTACGGGGTAGCCGCCTGCGAAGCAGGCGGGCTGCGCCGGAGCGAGTCGGCGGCTTTGCCGCCGCGAGTGAGGCGCAAGGCGGCAGCGAAGCTGCCGCTCCTCTGTGTACCCGGCCGCAGGCCGG
>JAGQRJ010000844.1 GCA_020425635.1 Planctomycetota bacterium
GTAGGGGCGGAGCTTGCCTCCGCCCGTGCCTTCCTTCCTCCGGGTCTCGGAACGGAGGGGTTCAACGCTGAGGCGCGGAGGACGCGGAGGATTCGCAGAGGACGCGCCTGCCTGCCTGGCGAGGAGGCCCGGCAGGGGGTGTCGCGGGCTCAGGGGCGGCGTCGGATTCGGATTCGGATTCGGCGTCGGCGTCGGAGTCGGAGTCGGTGTCGGCCTCGGCCTCGGAGTCGGTGTCGGTGTCGGCCTCGGCCTCGGAGTCGGATTCGGAGTCGGATTCGGTGTCGGTGTCGGAGTCGGGCTTACCGGCGCCCTGGCGCATACCAAGCCGTAGGGGCGGAGCTTGCCTCCGCCCGCCGTCGCGCTCCCGCGCGTCGCTCTCGTTCCGACCCCGAGGCGGACTGGCAACGCGGGCGACAGGCCTCGTCTCAGACGCGCCTCGCGGCCGGCCTCCGCGGACGCGTCGACGTGGCTTAGGGCTGGCACGCGCGCTGCATTGCCGCAGGGGCCATGCAGCGTCCGTCGTCCACCCCAAGCGCTCCGCGCCCCCTCGCCCCGCAGGCGAGGGGGGGGAGCCGCGCCGTGTCGAGCGGGCGGGTCAAGGTCGGCCTCGCCTGCGCTTACTGCCGCGGCGAGGGCGCGCGCGACGCGCTGGTGTTCTGCGGGTCCTGCCTCGCCCCCCACCACCCCGACTGCTTCTCGGACCACGGTCGCTGCTCCGTCCACGGCTGCGGGGGGCGGCTCGTCGTGCGGCCGGCGCGCGCGAGGCCCGTGGCTGAGCACGAGCGCCGCGCGTCGAGCGCGGGTCGCTTGGGGACCTCGAATCGGCGGCTCGCGCTGTTTGGGCTGGTGCTCTTCCTCTGCACGCTCTCGGCCTGGTGCCTCGGGCGGACCGCGGTGACCCGTCGCGACCTGCACCTCGCCAAGGCCAACTCCAGCCTCAGGCTGGAGGTCGAGAGCCTGCAGAGAGAGGTCGAGGAACGCGAGTGGCGCCTGACCCAGGGGCCGCCGCCCCCCCACATGCTCGGCTGGACGAAGACCCGGGGGCTGACCGTGCCGTTCTCGAACGGCAAGTTCGCTTCGCAGGGCGTCGTGGATCAATGGGGCGAACGCTACCTGCTGATCGGCTCCTCGGCGGTCCCTGAGGGCGGCGAGATCCAGGAGCTGGGCTACGACGCTTGGCGGGTGACCGGGCTCCGCACGAGCAGCTCGGTCGAGCTCACGAACCTCCGCGACGGCTCCGTCAAGGTCCTCTACTCCAAGTAGCGCGCCCGCTCGCGCAGTAGGATCGCGCGCCGGAGGCCTGCATGAGCAACCCGGCGCGCGTGATCCTGGTCGACGGGAGCTCGCTGATCTACCGCGCGTTCTTCGCGCTCCCCCTGCTCTCGACGCCGGACGGACTGCACACCAACGCGATCTACGGCTTCGCGACCATGTTCAAGAAGGTCCTCGCCGGGCGCACGCCGACCTACGGCGCGGTGGTCTTCGACCCGCCGGGGAAGACCGCGCGCCACGAGGAATACGCCGACTACAAGGCGACCCGCGAGCGCATGCCCGACGAGCTGCGCGAGCAGCTGCCCTGGATCGACCGGGTCGTCGAGGCCAACGGCTTCCCCTTGCTGCGGGTGCCGGGCCACGAGGCCGACGACGTGATCGCGACCCTCACCCAGCAGGCCCTCGACGCCGGGCACGAGGTGTTCCTGATCTCGGGCGACAAGGACTTCGCCCAGCTGATCGGCGAGCGGGTGCGCATGGTCGACACCATGCGCGACGTGACCTACGACCCCGAGCTCGTGCGCAAGAAGTGGGGGGTCCGCCCGGACCAGATCGTGGACTACCTCGCGCTGCTCGGCGACAAGAGCGACAACGTGCCCGGGGTGCCTGGGATCGGGGCCAAGGGCGCGTCGCAGCTGCTCGAGGAGCACGGGAGCCTCGCGGCGATCCTGGCCAAGGCGGACACGCTCAAGGGGCGCGCCAAGAAGGCGCTCACGGAGCACAAGGAGCAGGCGCTGCTCTCGCAGAAGCTCGTGACCCTGAACCGCGCGCTCGAGCTCCCGCTGGGGCTGGCGGACCTGGAGCTGCCCGCGGCCGACCCCGCGCCCCTGACCGCGCTCTACCGCGAGCTGGGCTTCAACTCCCTGCTGGGCGCCGACGACCAGGCGCGGGTCGGCGGGGGGGAGGGCACCTACGCCGCGCTCACCGACCCGGCGGAGGTGGCCCGGGTGCTCGAGGCGCTCGGCGCCCAGGGGCCGGTGACCGTCTACGCGATCCCGGCCGCCGAGCCCCCGGCGCACAGCCCGCTGGTCGGGCTCGCGCTCGCGGGTCAGCCGGGCACGGCCTACTACGTGCCCCTCGACGCCCCCGGGCACTCGGTCGACCTCGCCGCCCCCGCCTGGGCGCCGCTGCGCGCGTTCCTCGGCGACCCCGCACGGCCGAAGGTCGGCCACGACCTGAAGCGGGTCATGTACGGGCTCCTGCGCCGCGCGGACCTCACGCTCCAGGGCGCCGAGTTCGACACCCGGCTGGCGTCGTTCCTGATCGACCCGACCAAGCTCGTGCCCCACCGCCTGGACCAGGTGTCCAAGGAGTTCCTCCAGCAGAGCCTCACGCCCTGGAAGGAGGTGGCCAAGGCGGGCAAGCAGCTGCGCCCGCTCTCGGAGGTGCCCCTGGCCGAGCTCACCCCCTGGGCCTGCCAGCGCGCCGACGCGGTGTGCGCGCTGGTGCCGAAGGTGCGCGCGGCCCTCGAGGCCGCGGGCCAGGATCGGCTGCTCGTCGAGCACGAGCTGCCCTTGAGCGCCGTGCTCGCGCGCATGGAGGTGCGCGGAGTCGGCGTCGACGTCCAGGACCTGCAGGCCCTGGGCCAGGAGTTCGGCGAGCGGCTCGCGGGCTACGAGCGCCGGATCTTCGAGCTCGCCGGGCACCCCTTCAACGTGAACTCGACCAAGCAGCTGAGCGAGGTGCTTTTCGAAGAGCTGAAGCTCCCGGTGATCAAGAAGACCAAGACCGGCTACTCGACCAAGGTCGAGGTCCTCGAGCGCCTGGCCAAGGAGCACGAGATCGCGCGCCAGCTCCTCGAGTTCCGCAAGCTGGCCAAGCTGATCAACACCTACACCGACGTGCTCCAGCGCGAGGCCGACCCGGTCGGCCAGCGCGTGCGCTGCACCTTCCAGCAGACCGCGGGGGCCACCGGGCGCCTGATCACGACCCAGCCCGACCTCCAGCGCACGCCGATCAAGACCCCCGAGGGCGAGCGGATCCGGCGCGCCTTCGTGGCCCCGCCCGGGCAGCGCATGATCTCGGCCGACTGGAGCCAGATCGAGCTCCGGATCCTGGCGCACATGTCCGCGGACCCGCTCCTGTGCGCGGCCTTCGCCGAGTCGCGCGACGTGCACCGCCAGACCGCGGCCGAGCTCTTCGGCTGCGCCCAGGACGCGGTCACCCCCGACCAGCGCCGGATCGGCAAGACGGTGAACTTCGCCACGATCTACGGCCAGGGCGCGACCGCGCTCGGCCAGATCCTGGACGTGCCGCGCAAGGACGCCAAGGCGTACATCGAGCGCTTCTTCGCGGCCTACGCCGGGGTCCGCGCCTGGCTCGACCGCACGATCGAGGCCGCGCTCGAGACGGGCTACGTCACGACCTACCTCGGCCGCCGGCGCGCGATCCCCGAGCTCAAGAGCAAGAACACCATGATCCACGAGGCCGGCAAGCGGATCGCCGCCAACACGCCGATCCAGGGCTCGGCCGCCGACCTCTGCAAGCTGGTCATGCTCGACCTGCCCCAGCGCTTCGCGCGCGAGGGCCTCGAGACCGCCATGGTGCTCCAGATCCACGACGAGCTCCTGTTCGAGAGCCCGGAGGCCGAGGTCGAGGCCGCCCGGGCCCAGATCCGCGCCTCCATGGAGACCGTCGCCGAGCTCCGGGTCCCGCTGCTCGTCGACGTGGGCGTGGGCCACACCTGGGCCGAGGCCCACGGGTAGGCAGCGGCCTCAGCCTCGCGCGCTGCGAGACCGGGGAGCCCTCAGGCCCACTCGCGCTCGTAGCTCGCAGACTGGCCGGGCGACTCGCTCACGAGGACCTTGACCCGACGCAGCTTCAGCTCGGGGAGCGCGACGCGCACGTGGGTCAGCCAGTCCTCGCAGA
>JAGQRJ010000845.1 GCA_020425635.1 Planctomycetota bacterium
CGGAGGCAGACCCGCAGCGGGTCGACGCCGCGCTCGGCTGCGCGCGCGTGGCCCTGCGCAAGGGCCAGCTCGACCTGGCCCGGCACTGGCTGCGCCACGCCCGCGGGCTGCAGCCCGACTCGGGACGCCTCGCGCGGCTCCACGAGGCGCTGCTGCGGCACCTCGAGGCCTCGCGTCGCGAGCGCCACGATCGCCAGCGCCGCCCGCGCGCGTTCTGAGGCAGCGCCGCCAAAAATCCAGCGCCGGCGGCTCGGCCTTCCCGTATCCTCTCCCCCGGCGGGAGGGCTGCGGTGGCGGACCGAAGTGAGAAGGAGCGCTGGGACGGCGTGAAGGACCTCCTGGGGGACCACCGGGTCACCCTCGGCGGTCACTGGTCGTTCAACCTGCGCAACGACCCCAAGCGCCTGGCCTTCGTGCTCGCGCGCTACAAGCTCGCGGCCAAGCTCGCCTGCAAGGGGCGCACGGTGCTCGAGCTGGGCTGCAGCGAGGGGATCGGGACGCCGATCCTCGGCGAGTTCGCGACCCACTACACCGGGGTCGACTTCGACCACGACGCGATCGAAGACGCCAAGCGCAACTGGACGGATCCGCGCTTCAGCTTCCGCGTGGCCGACGTGCTCCAGGAGCACCTGGGGCGCTTCGAGACCGTGGTCAGCCTCGACGTGATCGAGCACATCGAGCCCGAGCGCGAGGCGCGCTACTTCGACGCGATCCTGGACCACCTTACGGCCGACGGCATGGCCGTGATCGGGACCCCCAACGTGACCTCGGTGCCCTACGCCTCGCCTCAGAGCCAGATCGGACACGTGAACATGTTCTCCGCCGAGCGGCTCAGCGAGCGGCTCCGCGAGCGCTTCCACCACGTGTTCCCCTTCGGCCTCAACGACGAGGTCGTGCACACCGGCTATGCGCCCATGTGCCACTACCTGGTGCAGGTGGCCTGCGGCCCCAAGGAGGTCGGCGGTGAGTGACGAGCGCCAGACCGAGTGGGACGCGGTCAAGGAGAGCATGCAGGCCGCCAAGCCCGTGAGCTTCGGGCAGCACGTCGCCTACTGGTTTCGCAAGACGCCTCGCCGGGCGCTCTACGCGACCTCCTACGCCAAGTTCGCCGCGAAGATGATCGGGCGCGGCAAGCGCGTGCTCGACATCGGCTGCGGCGAGGGGCTGGGGACCTGGCTGCTCGCCAAGGAGTGCGGCTACGCCCACGGCGTCGACTTCGACGCGGAGGCGATCGCCGTCGGCCAGGCCAACTGGGGGCACGAGCCGAGCTGTGACTTCACCGTCGGCGACGCCTTCGAGCTCGGCGAGGGCAGCTACGACGCGGTGGTGAACTTCGACGTGATCGAGCACGTCTACCCCGAGCACGCGGGGGCCTTCCTCGACGGCATGGTGGGCTTGCTCGCCGAGCACGGCGTCGTCGTGGTCGGGACCCCCAACGAGACCGCGAAGCAATACGCCTCGGCGGTCACCAACGCCGGGCACGTGAACCTCTACACCGCCGAGCGGCTCGAGGCCGAGCTGCGCGCGCGCTTCAAATACGTGTTCTTGTTTGGCGCGAACGACGAGATCGTGCACACCGGGTTCGCCCCCATGTGCCACTACCTGCTCGTGGTCGCCTGCGGCAAGCGCTGAGCGCGCAGCGGCGAGCCTTCGTCACCGGCGGCAGCGGCTTCGTCGGACGGCACCTCGTCGCGCGGCTGCGCGCCGAGGGCTGGGACGTGCTCTGCGCGACGCGCGCCGGGTCGCGGACCGCGGCGCTGAGCGCCCTCGGGGCGCTGGTCGTGCCCGCGGACCTCGCGCGCCCCGAGACCTACGCCGCCGCGCTCGAGGGCGTCGAGGTGGCCTTCCACGCCGCCGCGGTGCTGCGGGTCCCCTGGCGGCGCTCGTTCCTCGAGGCCAACGCGCGCCTCTCACGCGGGGTCGCGGCGGCCTGCGCGGCGCAGTCCGCGCCCGTGACCTTGGTGCACGTCTCGAGCCTGGCGGCGATCGGCCCGGCGCGCGGGGCGCCCCTCACCGAAGGCAGCCCGGCGCGCCCGATCTCGCTCTACGGCAAGTCGAAGCTCGCCGCCGAGCGCGCGCTCGAGGCCTGGGCGGGGCGCCTCTCGATCTCGATCGTGCGGCCGCCCATGGTCTTCGGCGAGCACGACGCGCGCTCGGTCGGGCTCTACCGCATGGCGCGACGCGGCTGGTTGCCCGTGCCTCACGACGCCGAGCAGCGGATCTCCATGATCCACGGCGCCGACCTCGCGGCGCTCCTGCTCCAGGTCGCCGAGCAGGGCGAGCGGCGCTCCGCCGCTGGCCCCGCGGCCGGCGTGTACCACGCCGCCCACCCCGCCCCGCCGACCGCCGGGGAGTTCGCCCAGCTCCTCGGCGCCGCGACCGGCGTCGCGCGGGTGCGCCCCCTGCGCGTCCCCCGCGCGCTGCTGTGGACGAGCATGGCCGCGGGTGAGGTGGTCGCGCGGGTCCGCGACCAGCCGAGCGTGCTGAACCTCGACAAGGCCCGCGAGGCCACAGGCGGCGCCTGGGTGTGCGCGACCGACAAGATCACGGCCCTCGGCTTCGTCCCCGAAGCGACCCTCGCCGAGCGGATCGCGCAGACCGCGGCCTGGTACCGGGCGCAGGGCCTGCTCTGAGGGAGCGAGGCCGAGACCGAGGCCGAGGCGTTCGACACGCCCCGTAGGGGCCGAGCTTGCCTCGGCCCGGACCCCGAGACACCCGCGTCGCCTGGCCTGCCTGGGGCGCCCCCGGTTTCGGCGCGTCGGGAGGCAGGGCGACGCGTGGGGCGAACGTCCGGGCCGAGGCAAGCTCGGCC
>JAGQRJ010000131.1 GCA_020425635.1 Planctomycetota bacterium
GGACCGCTGCGGGCAACAAGGAGGCGAGGGTCAGCCCTGGCGCTTGAGCCGCGAGCTCGGCGGGAGCGCGATCCGCGCGCTGCTCCGGGCGCCGGGGCGGGCGTAGCGTCCGCTGGTGTTCTCCCGGGGGGGGTCGAGGGGCTGAGCCCCGAGCTCCCCCGCGAGCTGCGCCGCGAGGCGCACCTTGGCGCGGGCCTGGAGCTCCAGGTTCCCGTGCAGGGCGTCAGGCAGGTAGGGCTCGCGGACGCCGAGGGCGGGCGCCATGCGCAGCCAGAGCTCCACGAGCTCTCCGCCGTCGTCGCTGGGCAGGCTGACCGCGGTCAAGAGCTCCTCTCCGGCGTTGAAGCGCGCCAGGAGCTCGGGGAGCCGAGCGTCGGGAGCAGGGAGCCACCCGACCCGCATGACCAGGGTCAAGAGCCCGTTGCCGTCGGCGCCGAAGCGCAGGTCGGCGCGCAGGCGGCCCAGGCCGAGCACGTCGAGGCGCAGCGCGAGCTCGTCGTCGGTGGCGTGGACCTGGTAGCCGAGCGACTCCAAGGCGGCAACGAGCCCGGGTCGGACCTGATCGATCCGTCCTGCGTGCTGCCGGGGGTCGTACTCGAAGCCCACGGAGCTACTCCTCGGGGAAGACGATCACCTCGTCGACGAGGCCGTAGTCCTTGGCCTCGTTGGCCGACATGAAGAAGTCGCGGTCGGTGTCGGTCTCGATCTGCATGACCTCTTTGGCCGCGTGGTGTCCGAGGACCTTGTTCAGCACGCCCTTCAGGCGCTTGATCTCGCCGGCCTGGATCTCGACGTCGGCGGTGGTGCCGTAGGTGCCGCCCCAGGGCTGGTGGATCATGATCCGCGCGTGGGGCAGGGCGTAGCGCTTGCCCTTGGTCCCCGCCGCGAGCAGCACCGCGCCCATGGAGGACGCCTGCCCGAGGCAGTAGGTCGCGATGTCGCAGCTGATGAACTGCATGGTGTCGTAGATCGCGAGTCCGGCGGTGACCGAGCCGCCCGGGCTGTTGATGTAGATCGAGATGTCCTGGGACTTGTTCTCGAACTGCAGGTAGAGCAGCTGGGCGATGATCACGTTCGCGGACTGGTCGTCGACCTCGGAGCCGAGGAAGATGATCCGCTCCTTGAGCAGCCGGCTGTAGATATCCCAGCTGCGCTCGCCCTGACCGGTTCGCTCGATCACGACCGGAATGATGCTGTCGTAGAACTCACCCTTGGGCGTGTCCATGCTTGCCTCCGCGTCGAAGTATACCCCCGAGGTCCGCCTCGGGAGAGACTCCGTGCACAGAGAACTCGGCCCGGGCTCGGGGACGGGTCTCAGTCGGGGGCTCGAGCCAGCTCGAGCGCGAGCTCCAGCGCCGCCTCGGGGGTCGAGACCTGGCCCTCGCGCTGGGCGTCGCGGACGCGCTCGAGGAGCACGCCGAAGCTGGGCCCGGGCTTCAGCCCCGCCTGCATGAGCGCCGCGCCCGTGAGCAAGGGCGGCGCGAACAGCCCCGCCGGGCTGGGGTCGGCCGCGAAGGCCGCCCGCCGCTGGCGGACGGCGTCGGCGGGGGCGGGGTCCTGACC
>JAGQRJ010000846.1 GCA_020425635.1 Planctomycetota bacterium
CGCGCCGGGCTCGCGCCGCGGCCCGCCCCTCCGAGCGCGCGCTCGAGCTCCTGGGCCGACGCGAAGCGCCGCGCGGGCTCCTTCTCCAGGCAGCGCAGGACCCGCGCCTCGAGGGCGGGGCTCAGCTCCGGGCGCAGCTCACGCAAGGGCCGGGGCGGGTCGTTCACGACCTGACTCAAGATCCCAAGCACACTCGCCCCGTCGAAGGGTGGCCGCCCGGTCAGCAGGAAATAGAGCGTCGCGCCCAGGGCGTAGACGTCCACCGCGGGGCCGAGGTCGGTGTGGCCCAGGGCCTGCTCCGGTGCCATGTAGCGCGGGCTGCCCAGGATCGTGCCGGTCTCGGTCAGCCGCGTCCTCTCCAGGCCCAGCTGCAGCACCAGCCCGAAGTCGACCAGCACCGGGTCGTCGGGCGCGCGCAGGATCACGTTCTCGGGCTTCAGGTCCCGGTGCAGCACGCCCCGTCCGTGGGCGTGCGCCAGCGCGGCGGCCATGCGCTGCCCCAGCGCCCGCGCCCGCCCCTCGGGCAGCGGACCCTCGGCCTTCACCGCGTCGGCGAGGGTCGGGCCCCGGAGCAGGTCCATGACCGTGTAAGGGCGCCCGTCCGCGACCCCGTGCGCGCGCACCCGCAGGATCCCCGGGTGGTCGAGCGCCTCGAGCGCCTCGGCCTCCCGGCGAAAGCGCAGCTCCTGCTCGGGGTCCGAGAGCGCGCCGGCGAGCAAGACCTTGAGCGCGACCTCCTCGCCCCCCGGCTCCCGGGCGAGGTAGACCACCCCCATGCCGCCGCGCGCGAGCTCCTTCTGCACCTCGTAGGGACCGACCTGCACCCCGTCACGTTAGCCCCCCAGCGAGGCCCACGCCAAGGTCGCTCCGCCGCGCGCGCGGACCGCGCGACCCTCTAGCCCGCAATGCAGGCGGGCTACGCCGGATTGCCGCCGCGAGCGAGGCGCAAGCGACGGAGTGTTCCCGGCTGCAGGCTGGGTCACACGGCCTGGAAGCGACGCTGCCGGCCGGGCGTCGAGTCCACGAGCGGAGCGAGGGGTGAGAGCTGCGGGCTAGTCGCCCTCGGCGGCCCCGTAGATCAAGGCCAGCCAGGTCACGGCCAGGAGCTTCTGCGCCGCGAAGTCCGCGTCGAGGGAGCCCTCCCAGGTCTTGAACACGTGCTCCAGGCCTTGCCGGCGTATGGACTTCACCGACGCCTGGACGACGAGGCTCGCGGAGGCCTCCACGAGGGCGAGCCCCAGCCCCAGCCTCCCCCTCGAGGTCCGCTGGCGGCGCACCACGCGCGCGCGCACGGTGGAGATCCAGTTCTTCTGCCCCAGCGACACGTCGACGAAGGGGCACGAGGGGAACTCCTCGCTCAGCTCGACGCAGAGCCCGCGGGGGGAAAGGTCGAGGGTCCGCCCCAGGCTGGTCCAGCCGTTCGCCGAGACGGAGGCGAGGTGGTGCGCTCGCTCGCGCACCTCACACCGGCGCTCCACGGCGAGCCTCACCGGCTCGCCTCCACCTCGCAAGGACCCGGGTCGAACCGACGTCCGGCTCGCTCGGGCAGCCGCTGGCAAGCTCGAAACGTACAGCCTGCGCTCATGGGTGACACCGCCTCCTCCGCTGGAGGTTGCAATCCCCGCGCCAGCCATGGCCGCTGGACTTAGGCGGCCCAGAGGACAGCGCTGCCCGGCGCCCGCTCTGCGCTGTCCGCTGCCGCGGCAGCCCGATCCGCGGGACAAGGCCACGCCGCTCCACTACCCTGGGTGCGTGCAGACGATCGGCCCCTACACGATCCAGGACGAGCTTGGCCGCGGCGGCATGGGCGTCGTCTACCGCGCGCTGGGGAGCGACGGGAAGGCCGTGGCGTTGAAGCTCTTGCTCCCTGAGCGCGGGCTCTCGCCGCATGCGCGACGGCGCTTCGAGCAGGAGCTCGAGGCCCTGACCCGCTTGCGTCACCCGGGGATCGTGCCCTTCCTCGCCTCCGGACAGCACGAGGGCGCCCCCTGGGTCGCGCTCGAGTTCGTCGAGGGCGAGACGCTCACCGAGCGCCTGCGCCGGGGACCGCCGACGGTGCAAGAGGTGATTCGGATCGGGGAGCAGCTGGCCGCGGCGCTCGAGCACGTGCACGCCGCGGGGCTCCTGCACCGCGACCTCAAGCCCGACAACGTGCTCCTCCGCGGCGGCCAGGCGCTGCTCACCGACTTCGGCCTCGCCCTCGACACCACCAGCGACCGCACCCGGCTCACGCAAACCGGTGTGCACGTGGGCACCCCGGGGTTCTGGGCCCCCGAGCAGGGCCGCGGCGACCCCCGCGCGCACGGGACGTGGACCGACGTCTACGGCCTCGGCGCCGTGCTCTATGCCTGCCTCACCGGGTTCCCCCCGGTGCGCGGCAAGACCTTGCAGGAGTGCATGGCCTCGGGGCTGTTCGAGCGAATCCCCTCGCCGCAGGCGGAGCGCAGCGCGATCCCGGAGTGGCTGAGCGCCGTGGTCATGCGCTGCTTGAGCTACGCGCCGAGCGACCGCCCGTCGGTCGCGCAGGTCGCGCGGAGCCTGGCCCAGGCGCGGGACCTGAGCGCCCCGACCACGCCGCTCACGCGCGTCGCCGCGGCGCTGGCCGTCTTGACCGTGCTCAGCGTCGTGGCCGCGTTGAGCCTCCTGTGGAGGCAGCAGGGTCGCGCGCTCGAGCCGCCGGCGCCCGGGGTCGGCGCCGACCTCGGCGCCAAGGCCGACGCGGGGAGCCCCGACCCCACCCTGCCGCTGTGCTTCTCGCTGCGCGGCCGGCCCAGCGACGCGCTCGACGGCTCCTTGGCGCTCTTCGAGCCGTGGTGCTTCACGCCTGGGGAGCGCGGGCTGGAGCTGCTCGCACAGCGACCGTCGCGCGCCGAGCTGCTCGTCCCGCTGGTCAGCGACGGCGGGCCCTGGGAGCTGCGCGCGAGCTTCGCCCGCGTGCGGCTGACGACCGCGGGCTACCTGACCGCCTGCCTCGCGTCCTTCCCCAACGGCGAGGCGCCGGGAGGCGCGGAGATCCCTTGGCGCGCGGTGGGCTGGCTGCTGGACCTCGACGCCGACGGCCAGCTCGGCGTGCGAGCGGTCACCGACGTCCACGACGCGAGCGAAGGCCGACTCGCCTTCGACCTCGACCCGCGGAGCCCGCTGAGCTTCGCGCTGCGCTGGAGCGCGCCGACCTTGCGCCTGGTCGTCTCCACGCCCGAGGGCGTGGTGGCCACCCACGCGCAGACCCTCGCGCCCGACGCGGTCCCCCGCGGCGCGGTGGCCTTGCGACTGGGGCAGGTGGAGACCAACGCCTCGCCCTCGCTCGGGGACGCGTTCGGGGACTGGAGCCACGGCCGCGCGGGGTTCACGCTCTCCGAGCTCTCGGTGCGGGGCGAGGGCCTGCGCCTCGACCCTCAGCGCCTGCAGCAGCCCCGCTACCAGGAGGGTCAGCTCGGCTGGTGGTATGCCAGCGGAGAGGACCCCGAGGGGCTGCGCGCCGCGATCGAGGCGCTCAAGCGCGTGTCCCTCGAGCGGCCCCACGCGGCCCGCTTCCTCCCCTACCTCCTCGCTTGGCTCAGCGCGCGCGAGGGCGACGGCCGAGAGGCTGGCCGTCAGCTCAGGGGGGTGCTCGCGCTCACTCAGGGCTATTACCCCGAGCCCAAGCGGTGGTCCGACACCTACCACTGGCTGCGCAACCGGATCCTGGCCGACTACCCGCTCTATCCGGCCCTGATTCGCGCGGAGTTGCCCGCGCTGATCCCCGAGCTGCGCCCTGTGCGAGACGCCCTGGCGGTGGCCTTGGACCCGCCCCAGGAGGTCGACCCGACCCGGTTCGCGAGCCGCGACCAGGCGCGGGTGTGGGCCTGGGTCGAGCTCGCGGTGCGGGTCACCGCCAAGCCCCTGCCCGACGCGTTCGACCCCAACGTCCTGCGCGCGCTCTACGAAGCCGGCCTGCACCAGGAGGCGGAGGCCGCGCTGCGCGGCGCGCCCCCGCCGGCGTCCTCGAGGGAGGCGCTGTGGCGCGGGTGGCTGGCCTTTCACCAGCAGCGCTACCAGGACGCGCTCGAGCTCTGGGCCCAGGTCGACTCGACCTACCCCGCGCTGGAGCGCTCCAAGGCCTGCGCGCGGCGCTGGGCCGAGCCGCGCTAGCCCGCACTCCTCACCCCTCGCTCCGCTCGTGGATTCGAAGTGCGGCCAGCAGTGTTGCTCAAGACAGTGAGACCCGGCCTGCGGCCGGGTACACACTGTCGCTTGCGCCTCGCTCGCGGCGGCAGAGCCGCCGACTCGCTCCGGGGTAGCCGCC
>JAGQRJ010000847.1 GCA_020425635.1 Planctomycetota bacterium
GACTGCTGAGCTCATCGCCGACGGCGAGAGCAAGACCGTCGAGTTCAAGAGGACCGCTCGCTACAACGAGCACACCGAGGGCGTCGACAAGCGCCTCGAGCACGAGGTGGTCAAGAGCGTCGCTGGATTCCTCAACGCGGCAGGGGGAACGCTGCTGATCGGCGTGCACGACGAGCAACACATCACGGGGATCGATGTCGACTACCCGCTGATGGGTAAGAAGCAAGACCGCGACGGCTTCGAGAACTGGCTTGTCGGGAAGCTCATCGGGGAGCTTGGACAGCCTGCCGTCGGATCGTTCGTCGAGGTCTCGTTCGAAGCGTTCGACGAGGGCGATGTGTGCCGGGTCGACGTCAAGCCGAGCAACCAGCCTGTCTACGCAGGCGAGGACGCCCAACTCTTCGTTCGCATGGGCAACTCCACCCGGTCGTACAACACCCGCGACGCCATCGAGTACGTCCGGACCCGCTGGTAGCGGTCCAGGCTGGGGCAAAGGCGAGGAAGATCATGGACGACGAGCAAGACACGAGTTCGCCCAGCCTCCAGACTGCGACGTTGGGTGCCGGCGAGGCCGTTCTCCTCGGTGATCTCGATCTCGAAGCCGGCGCTCCGGTTCCCCAGCGCGATGACGTGGAGCCGTACCTCGCGGCGCTGCTCCAAGCCGAGCACCTGAACCTCTTGGTTGGTTCCGGCCTCACAGCCGGACTCGCGCACCTGGCTGGCTTCAACGACGGTGCCGACATGAGCGCGCAGCTCCCCATCGCTGATCAGGAGGTCGCCTCGGCAATCGAGGCCAGTGCCACGAGGTCAGCGACGGAGGCCGGGAGAGGCAGCCCGAATATCGAGGACCGGCTGAGAGTGGCAATCAACGCAGCCGAGGGTCTGGCATGCGTGGGAGATGATCGCTCGGGTGTCATCCACGCCGCGGTAGCCGACGCGCTCGCAGCGCTTCGGACCTCGGTCGCCTCGACCGAGGCAGCCCTCGCTGCGGCGGTGGACGCCCCAGCCGGGGGAGCCATGTCACTCCGCGGGCTCCTCATGACCTTCCTCGGGTCGTTCGCCGGCCGCGTGCTGTGGGGCGCGATCGTCGACCACCACGAGCACACCCGCGAGCCGGCCCTCGTGTTCGGGCAAGACCTCGAGCGCGCGCTGTTCGAGGAGGTCCGGCACTCCCCCGCGGAGCTGGTCGACCCCGCCGCGGCCGACGCCTCGCTGGACCCCAGCTCCGAGGGCTACCGCTTCTACCGCTACGACCCCGCGCGGGGGTTTCGCCTGGCCCCCAACGCCGTGACCGACGACTTCGTGATCGACGGACACCCCGAGCTGGGCAGCTACACGATCACCACCGACGCCCTCGGGCTGCGCGGCGCGCCGCGCCCGCCCCCCGAGCCGGGCGCGCTCAAGGTCCTCGTGCTCGGCGACTCCATGACCTTCGGCAAGGGCGTTCAAGACGGCGAGACCTTCCCCTGCGTGCTCGAAGGCCTGCTCGCCGAGCGCCTGGGGCGCCCGGTGCGCGTCTACAACGCGGGGGTCTCGAGCTACGGCCAGATCGAGGAGGCCGCGACCCTCGCCGAGCTCGCGCCGCAGCTCGAGCCCGACGTGGTGCTGCTCGCGTTCACCCTGGCCAACGACCTCAGCGACGACCTGCGCTGGCGCGAAGGGGTGCAGCCCCTGGTCCGCGACGACGAGGCCGCCGAGCTGTTCCAGCACCTGGCCCTCGACAACCCGCTCGCCTGGTGGTCGCGGACCTATCGCCTGCTCGCCTGGCGCTGGGGGCGCCACGTGCTGCGCTACCGGATCGTGAGCGAGCCCGGGGTGCTCGACCGCGGGGCGCGCCTGCTGGCCAAGGTCCGCGACGCCGCGGGGGGCAGTCCGTTTGGCGTGGCGATCGTGCCGCCCCAGTTCGAGGTCCAGGGCCACTGGGCCGTGCCGCTCATGGCGACCGACGCGATCCGCGCCGGGCTCACGCAGCGCCTGGAGCAGCTGGGGATCCCGCTCTGCGATCCCCTCGCCGCGCTGCAGGCGGAGGACGCCTCCGACCAGGCGCTCTACATTCCCGGGGACCTGCACTTCACCGCCGCGGGGCACCGGGCCTTCGCCGAGGCGATCGCGCCCTTCGTCGCGGAGCTGGCCGGCGCGCGCAAGTAGCGCGCGGCGCCGCCGCGCCCGCCTGATATCCTCCTCGCGCGGAGATCCCATGCTGTCGTCCCTCGAGCGCCTCGGGCGCCACCTCCCGCGCGGCCTCGTCGACCGCACCCTCGGCAGCGAGGGGGTGGCCAAGCTCCGCGCGCGCCTGCTGGCCGCGGGCGACAAGCGCCTCGACGTGTGCACGGCCCAGCTCGCGCACCTCCTGCACCTGTGTCAGGGGGCCTCTCCGAGGCCCCCTCGCCCTCGGAGCGAGCTCCTCGGGCTCACCCCCA